>NZ_JABBWW010000018.1:0-183005 GCF_014161385.1 Microbispora sp. H10670
GCTCGTCCGGGTCATCAAGCGCGCCCTGAAGAAGATCCAGTACAGGCCCCACCTCATCGACGGCTGCCTCCCACCGACCGGCCTGGCGATAACGACAGGAGTCGACATCACGAATTAAAGATCAGTACCAACCCCAGTACACAAAGAAACCCCCGAACCCGTAGGTTCGAGGGTTTCCGATGTCTTGCGACATCACAGAGCACCTCGCGGCAGGATTCGAACCTGCGGCACGGAGGTTGAGGCGAGTAGGCGTGGATGTAACACTTCGTACCGCGTCACGATATATTCTTGTACAGATTTAGGGCTGCGCTTACGGGAAACAGCCCGAGGGTGTATACGGCATCTAGGTTCGCGGATTGGGGTAGAACTTGCAGATCTCTTCCGATGATGTAGTAGTAGCTATCGAATACGTTCTGCGATGTGGTTCGCACGCCAATAGCGACGGTGTGCGAATTTTTGATTTTCCCGGAATCGAACTTGAACCCATTGATGAAACAACCCTGAACTCCCTGTCGGCGCAAATCAGCTCGTACGAAGAGATAGATGGATCCGGGGTCTTCACTAAAGCGTCATACGAAGTATTAATCCAGGACGAACGTAGGCCTGTCCTTCTCCCTCTCAGAAACGGCATCGTCATCGATGACGAGCATTCCGGATTAGAGTACACTCTAGGTCGCCCCAGTGACGCTTATAGCGTGTACCTTGCGTTAAAGCTAATTGAGGCTAGTGGTGGCAAGCCCCTACGCACCCATATATCTTCGATCGCTCGGGATAGGATCGCGAGAGAAGAGGGTTCCGTAACGGCTTTTGATTTAATGAGAGTTTCACTACGTGAGCGCACTCTTCGGATTGAATCCAACACTCCACGCAAGAAAAGCGAATGGGCCAACTATGCCAATGCTTTCTTTTTCCATTTGGCGTACAATCTAGACGTTTCGCTGATGCCGCAGCGTAGCATTGACGAGCTAATCCGTCCGCTAAGGATCTCTGGGACCCGCCGGTCTAGGCCGAATGACTTGGACGCGCCAAGGCGCCACTACGTTCCCGATTTGGTCTATCATTACCAACTCGGAGTATCCGCGGAAAGCCCAATGCTCGCTTATTTATCCTACTACCATGTTGCGGAACATTGGTTTGAGAATGTCTACAGCGACGACCTGGTTGAGCAGATACAGGCGGCCATAACCGCGCCATCCTTCTCATATCGTCGCAAGAGAGATATACAGGATTTAGTTCGCAAAGTGAGCAGAGCTGTTCAATTAAGGGATGAAAGTACGGTAATAAACGAGCAAGTCGCCCTCAGGCTTACTCTGGCGAAATACGTCAATGTTGCAGATCTTGTCTCTGACATCCGCAGTTTTGATTCCAGTCTACTGGATTACTACGCCACTGAGCCGGTCAGGTTCTGTGGCGGAGAGAGGGTCCTGCTCACGCAACCAAACGAGTCGGATATTTTTGCCGCCCTCAGCAAGAGGGTCTATAAGACTAGGAACGCTCTAGTTCATAGTAAGGATGGGTCGAAAGGGAGGTTTATTCCCTTTACTCATGATAAAGAGTTGCTGCCAGAGGTGTCGTTGATGCGCTTCATGGCGGAACAAATCATCACTGCAACATCGTCTCTGCCAGCGGAGTCTTGAGGCTTATCCAACCGTAGGACTGCTTCCCAGGAATACTGGCGTCCCACTGCGGCGGAGCGATAACTCGGTTCATCAGCACTGACATACGTGACTTGCCAAGGTGCCCGGTGGCAAGGCCCGACGAAGGAGGGCCGCGGCAGCCGATCACCCCGACCATGTGGGGAGAGTACCGAAGTGGGTGATCGTCACGGTCTTGAGTGGCGAATCCCGCTGGTTCTCTGGAGCGCGCGGGCGGTGCGTGCCTGGACCGGCCGGAGAGCCGCAGCCGGGCACGCAGACCGGCCGGCGTGCCCGGCGGGCCGCGGAGCGGGCCGCCCTTGAACCAGTAAAGAAACTTTGAGCCATCCAGAAGGCAGGTTCTAAATCACGAGGTCGATGCCGTTGTCGCTGAGCTCCTGCGGAGTGAGGTCGGCATCGGGGTCGTCGGCAAGCTCCGTGTGATAGCCGATCTCGTAGCGGTTGGCAGGGGCCTTGACCTCGGTGACCTCAATGGGGCGGCCATTGGCATGGGCCATCGTGCGTCGGATGATCAGCAGAGCCTCGGCGTAGTCCAGCCCCAGCAACGCGCGCTCGTCCTCGTACGCGATGCGGGCCGTCGTCAGGGTCATCCACCTGACCGGGCCATGCTCATGGATGAGCGACTGGTAGAAGAAGCCGGGACGCTTGCGGAACTGGTGGTAGTGCTTCGGGTCGTCCCACTCCGGGAGCATGTCGGCGTTGGTGTAGGAGTTAATTTCCAGCCGCGCAGACGCGCCGTGGATGCGAGCAGTGTGGCCTCGGTGCCACATGCTGCGGCGATGGATCACCGGATGTCCGGGCCGGACGCCGAGCATGATGGCGATGTCTCGGTTCGCGTTGATCTTCTCGTCGGTGAACAGCGGGGCCTCGGGCTCGACGTCCTTCATGGCCAGGTCCCAGCCGAACTCCTGCACGTCGGGATGGTTGCCGGGCGCGGCCAGGTCCGGCCGGTTCCGGTCCGTGATGATGATGCCGCGCCGCTCGGGCATGGGACGCACGAACGAGCCTCGTCCGCGCATGACGTAGGCCAGGCCCTCGGAGACGAGAGTGTCGATGGCCTTGCGGACCGTGGGGCGGGAGACCTCGTACTTCCTGACCAGCTCGGGCTCGCTTGGCAGCGCACCGCCAGGCGGATAACGGCCATCGAGGATGGCGGCGCGTAGGTCGGTGGCGATGACGCGCCAGCGCGGGTCCTTCTCCTCGGTCTCCATACGATCCCCTCCCACTTGTCTCAGCACAACTTGTACTACAGGTTGACGAGCACCAGCAACGCACGTCAACATGTACTACAAGTAGTCCTACGGCGGGAGGGAGGTATCGATCATGAGCGCGAACGACGAACACGATTGGATGACCGACCTCGTTCGGGTCATCAACGCACCTGGCTATGACCGGTGGCGCTCGATGGTGGCCGCGACGGGCGGCTGTGCCCATCCGATCCACCTGGCCGGCGAGTCGGCCATCGTGGACGCGGGCACCGGCGAGGTCCTGCACAGCTACACCACAGCCGACGAGCCGGGCGGTCGCCTGCTCATCGCCTGCGGCAACCGGCGCGCCTCGGTGTGCCCGGCCTGCTCGGAGGTCTACCGGGCCGACACCTTCCACCTGATCCGCGCTGGCCTGTCGGGTGGTAAGGGCGTCCCGGAGACGGTCAGCTCCCATCCGCGGGCCTTCGTCACGCTGACCGCTCCGTCCTTCGGCCCGGTCCACTCCCACCGGGACGGGCGTGCCTGCCGTCCCCGGAAGCGTGACAAGGTGTGCGAGCACGGGCGGCCGGTCGGCTGCCATGCCCGGCACGAACCACGAGATGACCGGCTCGGACAACCCATATGCCCGGACTGCTACGACTACATCGGGGCCGTTCTCTGGCAGGCACACGCGGGCGCGCTGTGGCACCGCTTCACTCTGGCCGTGCGCCAAGAACTGGCCGCACTGATGGGAATGAGCCGCCGCGCCTTCGGCAAGGAGGTACGCATCTCCTTCGCCAAGGTCGCCGAGTATCAGCGGCGCGGCCTCGTCCACTTCCACTCAGTCATCCGCCTCGACGGCCCGGCAGGAGCCCAGGAACCCCCTCCTCCATGGGCCGATCACGACCTACTTGTGCGGGCGGTCCCGCCAGCGGTCGCCCGCGTCCGCCTCTCCTCACCCAAGAGCGACCTCGGACAGTGGGAGCTGACCTGGGGCGACCAGCTCGACATCCGGCCCATCCTCCTTGACGAGAAAGCGGAAGGAGTCAGCGAACGGGCGGTGGCCGGCTACATCGCCAAGTACGCCACCAAGGGTGCGGAAGCCTCCGGCACCGTCGATCATCGCGTGTCGTGCCCGGCCTGCGGCGGTCGCGGACGACTCACCTTGATCGCCACCTGCGGGCGCTGCCACGGAACCGGACTCAAACCCGGGCTCCACCTGGACGCACTGCCGGTCACCGATCACGCCCGGCGCATGATCCGCACCTGCTGGGACCTCGGCGGACGCCCGGAGTTCGCCGCGCTGCGCCTGCGGCCATGGGCGCACATGCTCGGCTTCCGGGGCCACTTCTCCAGCAAGAGCCGTGCCTACTCCCTCAAGCTCGGCGACCTGCGCGGCGCTCGCGCCCAACACCGGGCCGCCGAAGCACGCGAACGCCACGGGCTGCCCGCCTTCGGCGACGCGACCACGCTCGTCCTCGGCCACTGGCGCCTGGCCGGGATCGGCCACACGCCCGGTGAGGCGATCATGGCCGAGCACATCCGCCAGCGCGTCCAGACCGCCCGCGCCATTAGGGCAGAGCGCGAGGGCGGATGACCCCACCCCCATCCGCCGATCGGCGGCTCTACCGCATCCCCGACGCGATGCGCCTGCTCAGCCTCAGTCGCAGCGTCGTCTACGAACTCATCCGCTCGGGGCGACTCCGCTCCGTCCGCCAGGGCCGTACCCGGCTCATCCCGGCCTCGGCCATCGACGACTACATCCGGCTACTGGAGAAGGAGGCAAGGAAGGCATCATGACCGCCCGACGCAGCAAAGGAGACGGCGGCCTGCACTGGGACGAACAGCGGCAACGCTGGATCGCCTCGGTGACCCTGGGCTACTCCCCTGCGGGGAAACGCATCGTGAAGAAGGCCAGCGGCAAGACCAAGACCGAAGCCAAGGCCAAGCTCAAAGAGATAATCCGCGACCACGAGGACGGCCTGGCCATCGCCCCGACCAACTACACCGTGAGCGACGCCGTGACCTACTGGCTTGCTCACGGCCTGGGCGGCCGGTCCCCCAGCACGGTTCGGATGTACACCACGTTCGCGGAGACCCACGTCCTCCCGGCGCTCGGCGCGCGCAAGCTGCGTGACCTGTCCGTGGAGGACGTGGACTCCTGGCTGGCCAGCAAGAAAGGAGAGCTCAGCACGCGCTCGCTCAAGCTGATCCACGGCGTCCTGAACCGCGCGGTCAAGAGCGCGATGCGCCGCGACAAGGTGAAACGGAACGTCGTCGACCTCTGCGAGATCCCGGAAGGGCGTGCCGGTCGTCCCTCCAAGGCGCTCACGCTGGCACAGGCTCAGGCCATCCTCGATGAGACGGCCAAAGCCACGCCGCGCATGCGGGCGTACATCGTGCTCTCGCTGCTGATCGGCGCACGGACTGAGGAGCTTCGCGCGCTCACCTGGTCGCACGTCGTCGCGTACGACGAGGAACGACAGGCGTGGCACCCCGTCGTCGAGGCCGGCTGGGAGCACGAGGAGTTCGCAATCCACGTCTGGCGCTCGGTGCGGCAGAAGGGCGACACCAAGACCGTCAAATCCCGTCGATCGCTCAAGCTGCCCCGTCTGTGCGTCGACGCCCTTCACGCCCTGGCCGACAAGCAGGCCTCCACTGAGTCCGATCTCGTCTTCTGCACCAAGAACGGGACGGCACTCACCGCGCACAACGTGCGACGTGACTTCCGGAAGATCCTCGACAACGCCAACCTCACCGGCAAGGACTGGTCGCCGCGCGAGATGCGGCACAGCTTCGTCTCGCTGCTGTCGGACTCCGGCGTCCCGATCGAGGACATCTCCCGCCTCGTCGGCCACCGGAACACCGTGGTCACCGAGACCGTCTACCGCAAGCAGATCCGCCCGGTCCTCATGCAGGGCGCGGAGAAGATGGACAGCCTCTTCGAGGCATAGTCACTCAGATAGTCACTCGGTCCGCGAAAACAAGATCGGCAAAACGCCGTTTCACCAGGTGGGCGGTACTGGGTTCGAACCAGTGACCCCTCGCTTGTAAGGCGAGTGCTCTACCGCTGAGCTAACCGCCCGGACCGGTCTACACCTTACGACACGGACCCGCCTCTGAGCACATCGATAGGCCAGTCCGCGCCCACGTCGTGCTTCCCCGCCGCCTGCCAGCCAAGCAGGGCCGCGCCGAGCATGCCCGCCCGGGTGCCGAGGGCGGCCGGACGCAGGGGCGGAGGCTCCTGGAAGGTCAGTCGTCCCGCCAGCCGTTCCCGCAGCGGGTCGAGCAGCGCCGCGCCGGCCTCCGAGAGGCCGCCGCCGAGGACGATCAACGCGGGATCGAGCAGCAGCACGTACGACGCGAGGGCGATGGCCAAGGCCTCGATCGCCTCGCCGAACACCTCGGCGGCCGCCGCGTCCCCCGCGACCGCGAGTTCCACCACCTCCTTGGCGGTCGCCGTACGGCCGGAACGGGCCGTGAAGCGGCGGGCCAGGGCCGAGGCGGAGGCGTAGGTCTCCAGGCAGCCGATCTGCCCGCAGGCGCACTTCTCCCCCGCGGGCCAGACGGGCGCGTGCCCGATCTCGCCGCCCCAGCCGCGCGCCCCGCCGTACGGCTCGCCGCGCAGCACCACCGCTCCGGCGATGCCGGTGCCGATGGGCAGGAACAGGAAGTCGGCGACGCCGCGCCCCGCGCCGAACACGCTCTCGGCCAGCCCTCCCGTACGGACGTCGTGGCCGAGCCGCACGGGTACGCCGGAGGGCGCGAACGCCTCGGCCGGCACGTCCCGCCAGCCGATGTTGGCCGAGTAGACCGCGGTGGCGGAGGTGACGATGCCGGGGACGGCGAGACCGACCCCGGCGGGAGGACCCGCGTACCGCGACCGCCCGAGTCCGGCGATCTCGCCGACGTAGGCGCGCACCGCCTCGACCACCGCCTCCGGGCCGTTCTCCCGGCCCGTGGGACGACCGGCGAGAACGGTGACCTCGCCGGTCCGGGTGACGAGCCCGCCCTTCATCGAGGTGCCGCCCACGTCGAGCGCGACCACGTACGTCACGGGCGGATGCGTCACGGGCGCCCGAGCACGCGGCTGAGCGCGGCCTCCACCTCCGCCGCCAGGCCGGACGGGCCCGGAGACCCGGTGGCTCCCGGCGGGCCGGAGGAGCCGGCGGCGACGAGGGGCTCACCCGCGCGGGCGAGCCGTATCTCTCCGCAGGAGCGGCACTCGATCTCTCCCAGGCGGCAGATCAACGCGATCGAGCCGCACGAGGCGCACGTGTCGAGGTCGAGGTCGTGCACACGCTGGCAGTCCGGGCAGACGAGGACCTGCGCCTCGCGGCGTACGGCGCGCTTCCAGGGGCTGGCGCCGCGGACGGGGTCGATCTGCCGGGCCCCGCACCTGTAGCAGGGCATCGTGGCCTCCAATGGGGCGAGTTGGGGGGACGGAACCGTATATGTCAATGCCCGGAGTCAGGCGATGAAACGATCAGACTGCCGCGAGCGCCTTGCGATACTCGTCGAGGTCGCGTGCGGAGCCGATCGGGTTGACGACCTTCCAGCGCACGACGCCCTCGGCGTCGATGACGAACGTGCCCCTGAGGGCGAGCCCCCTGTCCTCATCGAGGACACCGTACGCCCGTGCGACCTCACCATGGGGCCAGAAATCCGACAACAGAGGAAACGTGAAATTTTCCTGGTCGGCCCAGGCGCGCTGGCTGAACATCGAGTCGACCGAGACCGCCAGCACCTGGACGTCCGCGGGCAGGGAGCCGGCGAATCCGTCGCGGATCGCCGCGAGCTCGCCGTGGCAGACGGGGCTGAACGACAGGGGGTAGAAGACGAGCACCACTCGCCTGCCCCGCAGGTCGGAGAGCCGTACGGGGACGCCGTGCTGGTCCTTCAGCGCGAAGTCCGGAGCCCGCTGCCCGACCTCAACCGTCATGAGCAGTCCCTCCCAGGTGTCCGCCCATCAGCCTGCCGTACGGCATCCCCGAACCGTACGGCAGGGCGACGCTCAGCGGCGGGCCTTCGGGGCGACGAGCCTCGTGCCCGACCAGTCCCTCGCGGCGCTCACGCTGCTCGTCTGGGAAAGCCCGGCGGTCGCCGCGTCCTCACCGATGTCGCTGGGCTCCACGTGGCCGTCGCGCCCCGCCTTCGGGGTGAGCAGCCAGATCTGGCCGCCGTCGGCGAGAGCCGTCATCGCGTCGCTCAGGGCGTCGAAGAGGTCTCCGTCCCCGTCGCGCCACCACAGCAGCACGACGTCGACGACGTCCTCGTAGTCCTCGTCCACCAGCTCGTTGCCGGTCAGGTCCTCGATGGACTGGCGCAGCGCCTCGTCGCAGTCCTCGTCCCAGCCGACCTCCTGCACCACCTGACCGGCTTTGAGGCCGAGTCTTTCGGCCAGGCCGCGCTCGCCTTGCGCCTGACCCGCGGTCGCGCTCACGTTCATCCCTCCTGCTTGGGGTGACCCCGCCCATGTCTGCGGTTGTCGCGGCTCATTGAGAGCCATGCTTCGGCACAGTCCACACGCTGCGACCGGTCGTCGTCAACGGTCGCCACGACGGGTGACCCGCACCGTTATCTCTTAATCGGTCAAAAACGACAAACGGACCCGCCTGTCGGGGTTGTCGACGTTGAGGTCGACCAGCGCGATCGACTGCCAGGTCCCCAGCGCGAGACGGCCCCCCAGGACGGGAACCGTGGCGTACGGCGGAATGAGTGCGGGCAAGACATGCGACCTTCCATGCCCCCGGGAGCCGTGGGCATGCCGCCACCGGTCGTCCGCTGGGAGCAGGTCGCCGAGCGCGGCCAGCAGATCCTCGTCGCTGCCGGAGCCGAGCTCCAGCAGCGCCACGCCCGCGGTCGCGTGCGGGACGAAGACGTGCAGCAGCCCGTCTCCCCCGCAGTCGCGGACGAAGCCGGCGCACTCCTGTGTGATGTCGTGTACGCGCTCCCGCGCGCCCGTCCGCACCTCGATCACCGTCGATTTCACACCGTGATATTACGATCCACGCTGAGCTGCGACGACGACGGCGTCCGGCCCGGGGAAGACGAGCGCCTCGTGCCCGTCCTCGAACCGCACCAGGAACGGCGGGCCGCCCTCGGGACCGCGGACCTCGATGATCTCGCCGTGCTTCTCGTGCTCGCCGACGACGGCGCTGTGCACCACGAGCCGGTCCCCTACCGCTGCCTGCATCTCGCTCCTCCCTCTCTCCAGAGCCTGGTACGGCTATCGCCGCCTGGAAAGGGGAGAAACCCTGCCCTCCACAGAGAGTGGGACAACTCATACCAAAACGTTACGTAAACCCACAGACCGGCCTGGGCCTTCCCCATGACCGGGGCGAACGCCTGGGACGGTGCCCATCCACCCCTCGCCGGGCCCGTACCGGCCGGCCCGGGTGAAGCGGCGCGGGAGGGGGTAGGGGGCAGCGGACGGCGCCTGGGGTGACCAGGGGGAACGCCGCCCGTACGCTCAGGGGGAAACCCCGGGGCAACAAGGAATGTGCAGTCTGCGAAAATCGTCCTACCATCGGTGGTCTAGGCCAAGCCGCACCCGCTGCCAGCGGGGACGACTCGGTTACCGGGAAGTAGAGATGCGCTTTCCGGTGGGACGAGACAGGATGGAAGACGACCGCAACGCCGCGACCAAGCGCTGAGCGCATCGCTGCAGGCAACACCGACGTAACAGATCCGACGAGACCAAGTCCATTCTCGGAAGGCGAGACCCAGTGGCTTCCGGACGCCAGCGTTTTTCGATCATCAGTGACGGCCTACCCAGCCAGTTGCCTGATGTCGATCCGAGCGAGACCAACGAATGGCTCGAATCGCTCGACAACGTCATCAAGACCGAGGGCCGCACCCGCGCCCGCTACCTGATGCTCCGGCTGCTCGAGCGCGCCCGGGAACACCAGGTCGGCGTACCCGGCCTGCGCAGCACGGACTACATCAACACCATTCCCCCCGAGCGCGAGCCCTGGTTCCCGGGAGACGAGTACGTCGAGCGCCGCATCCGGGCCTACATCCGCTGGAACGCGGCGGTCATGGTGACCCGGGCGAACGCGCGGACCAACGTCGGCGGCCACATCGCCACCTACGCCTCCGCCGCGTCCCTGTACGAGGTGGGCTTCAACCACTTCTTCCGCGGCAAGGACCACGGGGAGTCGGGCGACCAGATCTTCATCCAGGGCCACGCGGCCCCGGGCATCTACGCCCGCGCGTTCCTGGAGGGCCGCCTCGACGCGGCCCAGCTCGACGCGTTCCGCCAGGAGCTGTCGCACGGGATCAAGGGCCTGCCCTCCTACCCGCACCCCCGGCTCATGCCGGACTTCTGGGAGTTCCCCACGGTCTCGATGGGCCTCGGCCCGATCGGCGCGATCTACCAGGCGCGGTTCAACCGCTACCTGCTCAGCCGCAAGATCAAGGACACCAGCCGCAGCCACGTCTGGTGCTTCCTCGGCGACGGCGAGATGGACGAGCCCGAGTCGCTCGGCGCGATCGGCGTGGCCGCCCGTGAGGAGCTCGACAACCTCACCTTCGTCATCAACTGCAACCTGCAGCGGCTCGACGGCCCGGTACGCGGCAACGGCAAGATCATCCAGGAGCTGGAGTCGTACTTCCGCGGTGCCGGCTGGAACGTCATCAAGGTCGTCTGGGGCCGCGACTGGGACCCGCTGCTGGCGGCCGACGTCGACGGCGTGCTGGTCAACCAGATGAACACCACCCCCGACGGCCAGTTCCAGACCTACTCGGTCGAGTCGGGCGGCTACATCCGCGACAACTTCTTCGGCGGCGACCCGCGCCTGCGCAAGATGGTCGAGCACATGTCGGACGACGACATCCGCAAGCTGTCGCGCGGCGGGCACGACTACCGCAAGGTGTACGCCGCGTTCAAGGCGGCCCGTGAGCACGTCGGCCAGCCGACCGTCATCCTGGCCCAGACGATCAAGGGCTGGACGCTCGGCAAGGACTTCGAGGCGCGCAACGCGACGCACCAGATGAAGAAGATGAGCAAGGCCGAGCTCAAGGAGTTCCGCGACCGGCTCTACCTGCCCATCCCCGACAAGGACCTCGACGCCGACATCCCGCCGTACTTCCACCCCGGGGAGAACAACGAGGAGATCGCGTACATGAAGGAGCGCCGGGCGGCGCTCGGCGGCTACCTGCCCAAGCGGGTGGTCCGCGCCAAGCCGCTCAAGCTCCCCGGCGACCCGGTGTACGCGGGCCTGCGCAAGGGCTCGGGCAAGCAGAACGTCGCCACCACGATGGCGTTCGTCCGCCTGCTCAAGGACCTCATCCGCGACAAGGAGATCGGCGCGCGGTTCGTGCCGGTCATCCCGGACGAGGCCCGCACCTTCGGCGTGGACGCGATGTTCCCGACCGCCAAGATCTACTCGCCGCACGGGCAGACGTACGAGGCGGTCGACCGCGAGCTGCTGCTGTCGTACAAGGAGTCGACCGAGGGCCAGATCCTGCACGAGGGGATCAGCGAGGCCGGCTCGATGGGCTCGGTCATCGCGGCCGGCAGCTCCTACGCCACGCACGGCGAGCACATGATCCCGGTCTACATCTTCTACTCGATGTTCGGGTTCCAGCGGACCGCCGACCAGATGTGGCAGCTCGGCGACCAGATGGGCCGGGGCTTCCTGCTCGGCGCCACGGCCGGCCGCACCACGCTGAACGGCGAGGGCCTGCAGCACGAGGACGGCCACACCCCGCTGATCGCCTCGACGAACCCCGCCGCCGTGTCGTACGACCCGGCGTGGGCGTTCGAGATCGCGCACATCGTCAAGGACGGCCTGCGGAGGATGTACGGGGAGCGGCCCGAGGACGTCTTCTACTACCTGACCGTCTACAACGAGCCCTACCCGCAGCCGGCCGAGCCGGAGAACGTCGACGTCGAGGGCATCCTCAAGGGCCTGTACCTCTTCGCTCCCGCCGCCGGCGAGGGGCCGAAGGCGAACATCCTCGTGTCCGGCGTCGCCGCCCCGTGGGCGCTGGAGGCCCAGCGGATGCTGGCGGAGGACTGGGGGGTGTCGGCCGCCATCTGGTCGGCCACCTCCTGGAGCGAGCTGCGCAGGGACGCCCTCGCCGTCGAGGAGCACAACCTGCTCAACCCCGACGCCGAGCAGCGGGTGCCGTACGTCACCACCAAGCTGTCCGGCGTGCCGGGGCCGTTCGTTGGGGTCAGCGACTACATGCGCGCCGTCCCCGACCAGATCTCCCAGTGGGTGCCCGGCGACTGGTCCTCGCTCGGGACCGACGGGTTCGGCCTGTCCGACACGCGTTCGGCGCTGCGCCGCCACTTCCACGTGGACGCGGCCTCGATCACGCTGGCGGTGCTGACCCAGCTCGCCCGGCGGGGCGAGGTGAAGGCCGAGACGCTGCAGGAGGCCATCGCCCGGTATCACCTCAAGAACGGGGTGACCGAGGTGACGGCCCAGCAGACGCCGGAGACCAACGACACCCAGTCCATGGGCGTCTGACGCGACGGCTGACGCGACAACGACGATCGACGGCCTCCGCCCCCGGCGGGGGCCGTCGGCGTGTCACCGGCGCGTGCACGACGACCGGCCGCTGTGTGGCAGGCTTGCGGTTGGCTTCCGGGAGGGGTTCCAAGCAGTCCCAAGCCACCTCCAAGCAAGAAACAAGACCAAACCTCCACGATTGCTGCCGTGGATGGAACGTTCAGAAAATATCTCGGCAGACTGACCGGAGGGATGGCCGCGCTGGCGGCCGTCGCCGTGGTCGTCACCGCCGCTCCCGCTTCGGCGGACACCGCAGACGAGGTGCCCGTGGGCACCAAACTGGCCGCGCGCACGCACCCGGCCGTCCAGCTCACCAGCCTCACCTACTCGGGCGAGGTCGTCGTCCCGACCAGCCAGGTCAAGCAGGGACCGTTCCAGCAGCTGGTCGACGAGGCCACCCAGGCGGTGATCTCCGGCAAGATCCCGTCCGACGAACGCAGCATCGCCAAGTTCCTGTTCCAGCGCATGGCGGCCGACGTCGACCGGTACCTCCAGCCCGTCACGCCGGAGCGCACCGCCAAGGCGCAGGTCGGCGGCATGTGCACCGGCTGGTGGGTGACCCCCGACGGCTACATGGTCACCGGCGCGCACTGCGTCGAGATGAGCGACGACGAGCTGACGCAGACCTTCGCCCAGCAGGCGCTGCAGAAGTTCAACAAGCAGGACGCCAAGGAGATCATCAACGGCCTGCAGGGCATCGAGGCCGACAAGGAGCTTCTCGAGCTCGCCCAGCAGGTCTACGTCACCTTCAACACCAACCACCTGCAGATCCGCGGCCTGCAGAAGAGCCTGTCGGTGCTGCAGAGCCTCCCCGGCGGCGGCGTCGACAAGACGGCCAAGGAGGTCCCGGCCGAGCTGGTGTCGGTGGGCGAGAGCTACCCGGGCAAGGACTTCGCCCTGCTCAAGGTCAACGGCCAGCAGAACCTGCCGACGGTCCCGCTCGGCGACGACGCGGACGTGCAGACCGGCAACACGCTCTACATCAGCGGCTTCCCCGGCCTGGTGACCAACACCCCGTGGTTCAGCGTCGAGTCGAAGCTCGACCCCGCGCTGACCGAGGGGCCGTACAACGCCAAGCGCACCACGCAGGAGGGCGTGCCGTACATCCAGACGCAGGCGCCCTCCTACCACGGCAACTCCGGCGGCCCGGTCTTCAGCCGTGCGGGCAAGGTCGTCGGCATGCTGATCGCCGGAACCGTCAGCGAGAACGGCGAGGCGTCGGAGAACGAGAGCTTCGTGCTCCCGGTCTCGGTCATCAAGGAGAAGCTCAACGAGAAGAACATCAGGCCCTCCGCGTCGATGACCACGACGAAGTACAACGAGGCGCTCGACGACTTCTTCCTGCGGCACTACAAGGACGCGCTGCCGAAGTTCCGCGAGGTCCAGGCGTTGTTCCCATCGCACCCGTACGTCGCGAAGTACATCACCGACTCCCAGCAGGCGATCTCGTCGGGCAAGGACGAGACCCCACAGCCGATGTGGGTGTGGCTCGCGATCGGCGCCGGCGCCCTGGTCGTGGTCGGCGGCGGCCTCCTGCTGCTGCTCGTGCTGCGCAGGCGCGGGAAGGCGTCCGCCTCCCCGCAGGGCCAGGCGCCCACGCCCTCGTACGGCGGGGGCCCCTTCCCCGGCCCGAACGGCGCCTCCTACCCGGCGCAGGTGGGCGGCGGCTACGGACAGCAGCCGGTGAACGGCCAGGTGCTGCCCCAGGGCTGGCAGCCGCAGAGCCTGCCGCCGGCCGGCGGCGACGCCCAGCGCCCCGGCGGCGGCTACGAGCCCCCGCGTCCCGGCGGGTACGACCCCCAGCGGCCGGGCGAGGGTGCGGAGCCCCGGCGGCCCGACGGCGCGACGCAGTACGTGCGCCCCGCTCCCTCGCCGTACGCGCAGCAGCCGGCCCGCCCGCAGCCGTCTCAGGCCGGCCCGGCGCAGGCCCCCGCGGGCGGCGACGCTCCCCAGGTCGCCGACCTGGAGCGGGAGATCGCCGAGCTGCGCCGCCAGTTGCAGCACCGTCAGCCGGACGCGTGACGCGCCGGGCAGGAGGGCGTCTTCCCCACGCCCTCAGCTCCGCCGGGCGCGCGAGGTGAAGCCTCCGACGGCCGTCCGCACGGGCACCCCGTGCGGACGGCCGGCGAGCCCGCCCGGCCCGCCCGGAAGGCGCGGCCGGGGCGGGGAAGGGCCGTCCGTGCGCCCTTGACGGCCCGGAGGGGAAGGACCCGGGGGGGAAAGGCGCCGCAGGGGAAGCACGGGACGAAGTCCCGGCGGGCGTCCGGACGGCCTCGGTACGCTCCGGCCGGTCTCACCGGCCGTCGCGAAGCTCACTGATTCGGCACTCACTCACCCGCCACTGTCGGCCACCGGCCAGGCATCGCCTGCCGGGAGGTGCGAATCCCGCGGCAACGCACGGGCGCCGAGCCGCCCGTCTCCGGGAGCGTGGGCATGAGGGTGGTCAGGAGGCGGCGGGGGCGAAGACGCCGAAGAGGTTGCCCGACGTGTCGTGGAGGTAGGCGAAGTCGGGTCCGCCGTCGTTGCCCACGACCTCGCTGAGCACCTTTCCGCCGAGGGCCTCCACCTGCCGGCAGGTCTCCACGACGTCCCGCACCAGCACGGTGAAGACGGCGTGGCCGGGGATGTCGCCACGGGTGGCGAACACCCCGCCCCGCACCTCGTCGTCACCCGCGTAGCTGATGAGCCGGTAGTCCATGCCCATCGCGGCGGAGTTCTCGTCGGTCCGGAAGCGCCAGCCGAACAGGTCGCCGTAGAACCGCTGGACGCCCTCGGGGTCGTCGCTCGCGATCTCGAACCAGGCGACCGTGTTGACTGCGGGCTCGGCGGGAGTCGTCATCGTCCGTTCTCTTCCTGTGAAGTCCTGCGAAGTCCTGTGGAGTGCTGTCGAGCCGCTCAGCGCCGCCTCCCGGTGCTGCTGCGCACGTGCTTCCGAGCGGTCACACGTGCTTCCGTGCGATCACACGTGTTTCCATGCGGGCACGCCGGGCGGCGGGTCGAGCGATGCGGGCGGACGGACCGGATCGGATCGGATGGGGCCGGATCGGGCCGGATCGGGCCGGGACCGGTGCGCCGCTCGCATGAGTAGAGACTCCCAGCGCCTCGCGACACCCCCCTGTCGGTGTTTCCGCTTCCCCACGAACATTTTTTCGAATTCTCTCAGTCCAGTGCCGGAGTTCGCGCGATCATGTGCGGTATGTCGGCGTCGAAGGCCTCCAGAGGCCGTCCGGGCACCGGCTCCTCGGTGAGGGCGGCGTCCGCGATCCGGTCGAGCCGGAAGACGCGGACGGCGTCGCGCAGGCGGCACCACGCCACCAGATACCACCACCCGCTCCGCCCGCCGACGAACGCTCCGGGCTCGACGTCCCTGGTGGTGAGCACGCCCTGGGCGTCGGCGTACCGGATGCGCAGGACGAGGCCCTTGAGCAGGGCCGCTTCGATGACCCGCCCGATGGACCCGGTGTACCGCGACTCCGGCTTCTCGTCGGTCAGGATCTGGACGCGGGCCGCCAGCTGACGGGCGCGCTCCCCCTCCGGACCGGGCATGGCGGCGACGAGCTTGCGCAGCGCGCTGCGCGCCTCGTCGGCGAAGGGCTGCTGTTCGGTGCGGCTGAGGGCGATCGCCACCGCGACGGCCTCGGCGGGGGTGAAGTTGAGCGGGGGCAGGGACATGCTCCTGTCCAGCGCGTATCCTCCCCTGCGCCCGACCTCGGCGTAGATGGGCACACCGGCCTGCTGCAGCGCGGAGATGTCCCGCTCGATGGTCCGCGAGCTCACCTCGAAACGCTGGGCGAGCTCACGCGCGGACCGGCAGCGCGGGGAGATCGCCCGCAGGTCCTCGACGATCGCGTAGAGCCGGTCGGTACGGTTCACGCCCCCGAAGGTAGGCCACCCCACCGACATTTCTCGCTGACCCGTTCGACTCCGGCCGTCCCCGGCTCTGCTTCGAACCGCATCGGGCCTGCTCCCCGCCCTGACGATCAGGTCCCGGCCGGTGCCCCGGTCACCCGCCGGCGGCTTCGGCGAGTTCGGCCAGGAGGTCGCGGCCCGGCTCGGGGAAGCGCTCCTCGGCGACCTCCGCCCAGGAGATGCGGTCGAGCCGGAAGACCCGCACGTCCTCACGCAGCCGGCACCAGGCCACCAGATACCAGTGCCCGCCCCTGCCGCCGAGACAGACGCTGGGCTCGACGTCCCTGACGGTCGGCACGCCCTTGCCGTCGGCGTACTCCAGGCGCAGCACGTGCCGCCCGCGCAGCGCCCGGTCGATCGCCCGTTTCACCGTGTCCGGCCCCGCGAGCGCGTACCCGCCCTGGTCGAGCCGGATGGGGACGCCGGCCTCCCGGAGTCTGGCCACGTCGCGCACGACCGTGCTCTTACTGACCCCGAGGCGCGTGGCGAGTTCGCGGGCCGGCAGGCAGCCGCCGGCCTCCAGCTCCTTCACCAGCGCGTCGCGGCGTTTCATGATTCGACGCTACGTCGATCAGTCCGGACAGACCGGTACAACAGCCCTCACCCAGAGGCCACAGCCCTATCACCCCAAGTGCCCCACGGCCGGGTGTTGCGGATGCGTTCCGCCGGGATGCCGCACAGGGCCGCCCGCTCGCAGCCGAACCGCTGCCAGTCGAGCTGGCCCGGGGCGTGCGCGTCGGAGTCGATCGCGAAGTCGCAGCCGATCTCGTACGCGAGGCGCAGCAGGCGCTTGGGCGGGTCGAGCCGGTCGGGCCGCGAGTTGATCTCCACGGCCACCCCGAACCTCCGGCACGCCTCGAAGACGATCTCGGCGTCGAAGCTCGACTCGGGCCGTCCGCGGCCCTTCACCACCCTGCCCGTGCAGTGCCCGAGGACGTCCACATTCGGGTCGGCCACCGCCGTGACCATCCGCCGCGTCATGGCCCCGGCGTCCATCCGCAGCAGCGAGTGGACGCCGGCCACCACGACGTCGAGCCGTCCGAGCAGCTCGGGCTCCTGGTCGAGCGAGCCGTCGGTGTTGACGTCCACCTCGATGCCGGTGAGGACGCGGAACGGCGGGCCGCCGTCCCCCGCGTACCGCTCGTTGAGTTCGGCGACCACGTCGAGCTGCCGTCTGAGCCGGTCGGCGGACAGCCCGTGCGCCACCGTCAGCCGGGGCGAGTGGTCGGTCAGCGCCAGGTACTCGTGGCCGAGCTCCCGGGCGGCGGCGGCCATCTCCTCGATGGGCGATCCTCCGTCGGACCAGTCCGAGTGGCTGTGGAGGTCGCCGCGCAGCGCCGACCGCAGGGCCCGCGCGGCCTCGTCCAGGTCGGTGCCGGCGGTGTCCTCCAGCCGCCGCAGGTACGTCGGCACGGCGCCGTCCAGCGCCTCGGCGACGGCGAGGGACGTGACCTTGCCGACGCCCTTCAGGTCCGTGAGGCCGCCGGTGCGCGCGAGCCGCACCAGCTCCTCCCGGGGCAGGTCCTCGATCGCGGCGGCGGCGCCGCGGAAGGCGCGCACGCGGTAGGTCGGCTCGCCGGCCCGCTCCAGCAGGAAGGCGATGCGCTTGAGCGCCTCGACTGGGTCCACACCGGGCACGCTACCCGGCGGCGCGTGCCCCGATCCGGAACCTCGGACCAGACTGTCCCGTTCGTCCAACGAGACGATAGTGTGTGCCGATCTCGACAGCAGGAGCCGGATTGCCAGAGCCCCGGGACAGCCCCCCACGCGGAACACCACCCCCCGGCGGTTCCCTGCCGCCGCCGCATCCCCTGGCGATGGGCGCGCAGTGGCAGGCACGCCAGGCGGGGCGCAAGCCTCCGCCGCCGCCCGAGGGCGGCGGCAAGTCGTCCACGGCGGTCAAGCTCGGCACGCTGGGCGTGCTGTCGGTGCTGCTCGTCGGCTTCTGCGCGGCCCAGGACGACTACGAGGAGGTCGGGGCGGACTGCGTCGACACCTCGACGCGCAACCCGGACGGCTCCTACATGGTCGTCGACGACGACTACTGCGACGACGACCATCGGCACTACGGCGGCTCGCACGGCGCGTACCGCTGGTACTACGGCGGCAGCCGCACGGGCGCCCGGGTCCACAACGGCACGACGGTGCGGCCCGCCGACGCGAAGATCACCAGCCGTACGGGACGGGTGGTCCAGCGGGGCGGGTTCGGGTTCCACAGCGGCGGCGGTGGCTGAGGGGTGCGCAGGCGGACCTCGGCGCCCAGGGAGGACTGGGCGGCGATCATCGAGTCGCAGGGCCTGGCGTTCCACCGGTCCGCCCATCCCGAGGGCCTCAGCAGGCCCTACTGGGACGAAGGCGTCCACTACGTCTTCACGCTGGACGAGGTGCTCCGCCTGGAGGACCAGGTCGAGGAGCTGCACCGGATGTGCCTGGCCGCGGCCGACCACGTCGTGACCCACGACCGGTACGCCGACCTCGGCATCCCCCCGCACTGCCGTACGGCCGTCGCCGAGTCGTGGCGGCGGCGCGACCCGCACCTGTTCGGCCGCTTCGACCTCTGCTATGACGGCACCGGCCCGGCCAAGCTGCTGGAGTACAACGCCGACACCCCGACGAGCCTGGTCGAGACCTCCGTGGTGCAGTGGTTCTGGCTGAAGGACGTCCATCCCGGCGACGACCAGTGGAACTCGGTCCACGAGCGCCTCGTGGACCGCTGGAAGTCCCTCACGCTCCAGACCGGCCCGGTCCACTTCGGGTGGACCAGCGCCGACGAGACGGGCGAGGAGGCGATGACCGTCGGCTATCTCCAGGAGACCGCGGAGCAGGCCGGCCTGACCACCGCCGCGGTCGCGATGGAGGACGTCGGCTGGGACGCGCTCAACCACCGGTTCGTCGACATGGAGCACCGGGTCATCCGCACACTGTGCAAGCTGTATCCCTGGGAGTGGCTCGTCGCCGAACCGTTCGCCCCGCAGGCCCTGGCGCAGCAGGTCTCCATGACCTGGATCGAGCCGCTGTGGAAGATGCTGCTGTCCAACAAGGCCCTGCTGGCGATCCTCTGGGAGCTGTACCCCGGCCACCCCAACCTGCTGCCCGCCTATCTCGACGGGCCCCGTGAGCTGGCCTCCGGGCCGGGCTACGCGCGAAAGCCGCTGCTCGGCCGCGAAGGCGCCTCCATGCGCATCTCCGCGCCCGGCGTCGAGCTGGAGACCCACGGCGACTACGGCGCCGAGGGCTTCGTCTACCAGGAGTTCCGGCCGCTGCCGGTCTTCGACGGCTGGCGTCCGGTGCTCGGAGCCTGGGTGATCGACGACGAGGCGGCCGGGCTCGGCATCCGGGAGACCTCCGGCCTCGTCACCGACGACACGTCCTCTTTCGTCCCCCACCGCATCCACGGCTGAAAGCGAAGGCCCCCCGTGAACACCACCACCACCTCGCTCGCCGGCGTGCTCGGCCACGGCGCCCTGGCGATCGTCTCGTACGCCGTCCTGGGCGTGCTGCTGCTCGTCGCCGGGTTCTACGTCGTGGACCTGGCGATCCCCGGCAGGCTCAGCACGGTGATCCGCACCGACCGCAACCCCAACGCGACCGTGCTCGCCACCTCCAGCGTGGCCGGCGTGGCGCTCATCGTGGCGGCGTCCATCTGGTCGTCCGGCGGCGAACTGCGCGAGGGCCTGCTCGCGACGCTCGTGTTCGGGCTCGTCGGCATCGCCGTGCAGACGCTCGGCATGGTCGCCTTCGACAAGGTCGCGGGGATCTCGGTGCGTGAGCTGGTCCGCGACGACGCGTTGCGGCCCGCCGCCGTGCTCCTCGGGGTGACGCACTTCTTCATCGGCCTCATCACGGCGGTCGCCGTCATCTGAGGTCCCCGGCGGCCGCGGCAACGCGCCGTACGGGACCGGGAGCGCGTTCCGCGCGGCGACCTGGCACGCTAGGGGACGTGAGCGAACGGGGCGCGCGAAACGGCGGACAGGTGCGTACGGACGGGCAGAGCGACGGAGTCACCCGGGGGGCCGGGGACGAGGTGCCGATGAGCGACAGGATCCGGGAGGACACGGCGCGGCGGCTCGACCGCGCCATGGGCAGCCTGGGGACCGCCGCGATGGCCCGGATGGAGGAGCGGCTCGCCTGGTACCGGGCGCTGTCGGCGGAGGACAGGTCGTGGGTCGGGCTGGTGGCGCAGGCCGGCATCGCGGCGTTCGTGGAGTGGTTCGGCCACGCGGGCGAGGGCAGGCCGACGCCGAGCATCGAGTTCTTCGGCACCGCGCCGCGCGAGCTGAAGCGCAGCGTCTCGCTCCAGCAGACGGTCGACCTCGTCCGCATCGTCGTCGAGGTCGTCGAGGCGCAGGTGGAGGAGCTGGCCGCGCCCGGCGGCGCGGAGCTGCTGCGGCACGCGATGCTGCGCTACACGCGCGACGTCGCCTTCGCCGCCGCCCAGGTGTACGCCAGGGAGGCGGAGGCGCGCGGCTCGTGGGACGCGCGGCTGGAGGCGCTGATCGTGGACGCGCTGGTGCGCGGCCAGGTCGACGACGGCCTGCACTCGTGGGCCGCCGCGCTCGGCTGGACCTCCGCTCCGGTCGTCGTCTTCGCGGGGTTCGCCCCGGACGAGGACCCGCAGAGCGTCATCGACGGGCTGCGCGACAAGGGCCGCCGCATCGGCCACGAACTGCTGGCCGGCGTGCAGGGCGACCGGCTCATCGTGATCGTGGGCGGGGCGGACGGCGTCAAGGACGCGGCGCGCGGCGTCGTGTCGCGCTTCGGGGCCGGGCCGGTCGTGATCGGGCCTGAGGTGCCCGACCTGCACGCGGCGGCCCGGTCGGCCCGCGCCGCCATCGCCGGACTGCGCGCCGCGGCCGGCTGGCCCGACGCGCCCCGGCCCGTGCTGGCCGAGGACCTGCTGGCCGAGCGCGCCCTGGACGGCGACGAGGACGCCCGCGCCCAGCTCGTGGAGAACGTCTACAAGCCGCTGGCCGGGACCCCGCTGCTCGACACCCTCGCGACCTACCTGGAGCAGGGCACCTCGCTGGAGGCGACCGCGCGCCTGCTGTTCGTCCATCCCAACACGGTGCGGTACCGTCTACGGAAGATCACGGAGCTGACCGGATACCAGCCGACGGAGGGCAGGTCCGCATTCACCCTCCAAGTTGGTCTCATACTCGGTCGCCTGTCCGTAACCTGAGCCGCGTGTCTTAATCTTCTCGACACCGAAACTGTAGGTACCCCACAACGCGACCTCCACAAAGTTCGTTCGGATCTCCATCAGTGTGGTGAACCTCTACAGGGCAGGGTTGAGTACGTGCTCGTCATCGTCGCTCCGGGCCAAGGCGCCCAAACCCCAGGATTCCTCAGTCCGTGGCTTGAGATCCCCGCGTTCCGGGACCGGATCTCCGCGTGGTCCGACATCGTGGGCCTCGATCTCGCGTCGTACGGGACGACCGCCGGGGCCGACGAGATCCGCGACACCGCGGTCGCCCAGCCCCTGCTGGTGGCGGCGGCCCTGGCGTCCTTCGAGACGCTGGGCGTACGGCCGGACCTGGTCGCCGGGCACAGCGTGGGCGAGTTCGCCGCCGCCGTGATCGCCGGGGTGCTGACCGCCGAGCAGGCCCTCTCCCTGGTGCGGGAGCGCGGGCTGGCGATGGCCAAGGCCGCCTCCGTCACCGCGACCGGCATGAGCGCGGTGCTCGGCGGGGCCGAGGACGAGGTCCTGGCCGCGCTCGACAGGCACGGCCTCACCCCCGCGAACATCAACGGCGCGGGCCAGATCGTCGCGGGCGGCACGCTGGAGCGCCTGGAGGCGTTCGCGGCCGACCCGCCGGCCAGGGCGCGGGTGCGCTCCCTGGCGGTCGCCGGAGCCTTCCACACCGTCCACATGGCCCCCGCCGTGGACCACCTGCGCGCCGAGGCCGCGACCGTCACCCCCGCCGAGCCGTCGATCACGCTGCTGTCCAACGCGGACGGCGCGGCGGTCGACGCCGGGGGCGAGTTCCTGCGGCGGCTGGTGACCCAGGTCGCCAACCCGGTCCGGTGGGACGCCTGCATGGCGACGATGGCCGAGCGGGGGGTCACCACCATGATCGAACTGCTGCCCGGCGGCACGCTGACGGGCCTGGCCAAGCGCGCCATGCCCGGCGTCAGGACGGTCGCGCTCAAGACCCCCGCCGACCTCGACACGGCCAAGGAGGTGCTCGGATGAGGCTCGGCCAGGGCGCACCCGCCGCGCGGATCCTCGCGTTCGGCGGATACCAGCCCGCGCGGGTCGTCACCAACGACGACCTCGCCGCGCGGATCGACACCAGCGACGAGTGGATCCAGAGCCGCGTCGGGATCAGGGAACGCCGCATCGCCGGGCCGGAGGAGTCGGAGATCGACCTCGCGGTCCAGGCGGGCGGCAAGGCGCTGGCCGCCAGCGGCCTGTCGAGCGACGACATCGACCTGGTGATCGTGGCGACCTGCACGCCCGAGGCGCCCATCCCCAACACCGCCGGACGCGTCGCCCACCGGCTGGGCATCACCGCTCCCGGCGCCTACGACCTGAACGCCGCCTGCGCCGGGTTCTGCTACGCCCTGGCCGCCGCGTCGGACGCCGTGCGGACGGGCTCGGCGACCAACGTGCTGGTGGTGGGCAGCGAGAAGCTCAGCCAGTGGGTCGACGGCGACGACCGGTCGACCGCCGTGATCTTCGCGGACGGCGCGGGCGCCGCCGTCGTGGGCCCCTCCGACCGGCCGGGCATCGGCCCGGTGGCCTGGGGCAGCGCCGGCGACAAGGCCGACGCGATCATGATCAAGGACCGGAGCTCCTTCCTCCACCAGGAGGGCCAGGCGGTGTTCCGCTGGGCCACGACCAGCCTTCACCCGGTGGCCAGGCTCGCCTGCGAACGTGCCGGTGTGGACCCCGCCGACCTGGCCGCCTTCGTCCCCCACCAGGCGAACCTGCGGATCGTCGAGGCCATCGCCCGTAAGATCGGCGCCGACAAGGCCGTCGTCGCCAAGGACATCGTGCTCGCCGGCAACACCTCGGCCGCGTCCATCCCGCTCGCGCTCTCCCGCATGATCGAGCGCGGCGAGGTCGCGTCGGGCGGGCTGGCCCTGCTGCTGGGCTTCGGCGCCGGCCTCACCTACGCCTCTCAGGTGATCGAGATCCCTTGAGAGACCCCCGTACGGCCCGCCGTACGGATCTGGGGCGACCCAGACGAACCAGGAAAACACAACAAGGAGAAGTCGCGACATGGCACTGACCGAGCAGGAGATCCTCGCGGGCCTCGGCAAGATCGTGAACGAGATCACCGGCATCCCGGCCGCGGAGGTCACGCCGGAGAAGAGCTTCGTGGACGACCTCGACATCGACTCGCTCTCCATGGTCGAGATCGCCGTCGCGGCCCAGGACGAGTTCGGCGTCGAGATCCCCGACGACCAGCTCAAGCACCTGAAGACCGTCAAGGACGTCATCAACTTCATCCAGAGCTGAACCGCCGGACGTGCCCCGCTCCCGCACCGGGAGCGGCCGGGCACGTCTGGTCCCTTCACGCCCCGAAAAGCAAGAGGAGTGCAGACGAAGTGAGTAAGGACCGGGTACGTGTCGTGGTCACCGGGCTCGGCGCGACGACGCCCCTCGGTGGAGACGTCGCATCGACCTGGTCGGCGCTCCTCGAGGGGCGGTCGGGCATCCGCCCGCTCACCGAGGACTGGGTCGACTCCGTGCCGGTGAAGTTCGCCGGCGTGGCGGCCGTCGATCCGGCCGAGGTCCTGCCGCGGCCGGAGGCCCGCAGGCTCGACCGCAGCGAGCAGTTCGCGCTGATCGCCGCCCGCCAGGCATGGCAGGACGCGGGCGCCCCCGAGGTTCCCGCCGAGCGGCTCGGGGTCTGCGTCTCCAGCGGCATCGGCGGCATCGGCACGACGCTGTCGGCCTACGACACCTTCAAGGAGCGGGGCTGGCAGCGGCTGTCGCCGTTCACCGTGCCCATGCTGATGCCCAACGGCCCGGCGGCCTGGGTGGGCCTCGAACTGGGCGCCAGGGCCGGCGTGCACGCCACCGTCTCCGCCTGCGCCTCCGGCGCCGAGGCCATCGGGTACGCGCTGGAGATGATCCGCGCCGGCCGGGCGGACGTCGTCATGGCGGGCGGCACGGAGGCGGCGATCCACCCGCTGAACGTGGCGGCCTTCGCGGCGGCCCGGGCCATGTCGACCCGGAACGACGAGCCCGAGCGGGCCTCCCGCCCCTGGGACCGCGGCCGTGACGGCTTCGTCCTCGGCGAGGGCGCGGGCCTGATCGTGCTGGAGTCGTACGAGCACGCGGTGGCCCGCGGCGCCCGGATCTACGCCGAGGTGGCGGGCCTCGGCATGTCCGCCGACTCCCACCACATCACCCAGCCGGAGCCCGAGGGCCGGGGGGTCGTCATGGCGATGACCCAGGCCATGACCGACGCGGGGCTGACCGGACGCGACATCCTGCACGTCAACGCCCACGCCACCTCCACCCCAGCGGGCGACGTGATCGAGGCCCAGGCGGTCGAGAAGTCGTTCGGCTCGCACGTCCTCGTCACCTCGACCAAGTCGATGACCGGGCACCTGCTCGGCGGCGCCGGCGGCATCGAGTCGGTGTTCACGATCAAGACGCTGGCCGAGCGGGTCGTCCCCCCCACGATCAACCTGGAGGACCTGGACGACGGCGTCGACGTCGAGATCGTGTGCGACAAGCCGCGCGACCTGCCCGGGGGGCAGATCGCGGCCGTGAACAACTCCTTCGGGTTCGGCGGACACAACGTCGCCGTGGCCTTCACGACCGTTTGACAAGGGAGTCTCGAATGACTGTGCTCGACAGCGGGACGGCGGCCGGCAGGGGGACAGCGGCCGAGACCGCCGAAGCGGCGGCCGTCGACTCTCGCGACCCCCTGGTGCGACTCGGGCACCTGCTGGACGAGGGCTCGATGCGGCCGATCACTCCCGAGGACAGGAGCGGCGTGCTGGCCGTGACCGGCCGCGTGGACGGCGTACCGGTCGTCGCGTTCTGCAGCGACGCCCGCATCCAGGGCGGCGCGATGGGCGCGGAGGGCTGCGAGCACATCGTCCACGCCTACGACGTGGCCGTCCGCGAGCGGGTGCCGGTCATCGGCGTCTGGCACTGCGGCGGCGCCCGCCTCGCCGAGGGCGTGGAGTCGCTGCACGCTGTGGGCCGGGTGTTCGCCGCCATGACCAAGGCCTCCGGAGTCGTCCCCCAGATCTCCGTCGTCGTCGGCCCCGCGGCCGGCGGCGCCGCGTACGGCCCGGCCCTGACCGACATCGTGATCCTGGCCGACAGCGGCCGCATCTTCGTCACCGGCCCCGACGTCGTGCGCAGCGTCACCGGCGAGCAGATCGACATGGCCGCCCTGGGCGGCCCGGAGCCGCACAGCAAGCGCAGCGGCGTCGTCCACGTCGTGACGAAGGACGAGCCCGAGGCCCTGCTGAAGGCCCGCCAGCTCGCCGGTCTCCTCGGCCACCAGGGCCGGATGCGCGAGGTGGACGAGGTCGACCTCGGCGACGTGCTCCCCGAGAACCCCCGCCGCGCGTACGACGTGCATCCCCTGGTCAAGGGCCTGCTCGACGACCCCGGCGTGGAGCTTCAGCCCAAGTGGGCGCCGAACATCGTGACCACCCTGGGCCGCCTCGGCGGCCGCACCGTCGGCGTCATCGCCAACAACCCCATGCGGCTCGGCGGCTGCCTCGACTCCGCTTCGGCGGAGAAGGCCGCCCGGTTCGTCCGGATGTGTGATGCCTTCGGGGTGCCTCTGGTCGTGCTGGTGGACGTGCCGGGCTACCTCCCCGGCGTCGGCCAGGAGCACGACGGCGTCGTCCGGCGCGGCGCGAAGCTGCTGCACGCCTTCGCCGAGGCGTCCGTGCCCCGCGTCACGCTGATCACCCGCAAGGCGTACGGCGGGGCGTACATCGCTATGAACTCCCGCTCGCTCGGCGCGACCCGCGTGTTCGCCTGGCCGACCATGGAGGTCGCGGTCATGGGCGCGGTCGCGGCGGTGCGGATCATCAAGCGGCGCGAGATCGCCGCCGTGCCGGAGGAGGAGCGGGCCGCGCTGGAGGCCCGGCTGGCCGAGGAGCACGAGAAGGCCGCGGGCGGCCTTCAGCGCGCCATCGACCTCGGCGTGGTCGACGAGGTCATCGAGCCGGCCAAGACCCGCGGCGCGATCGCCCGGGTGCTCGCCCAGGCCACCCCGGCCCGCGGCGCGCACGGCAACATCCCGCTCTGATCGCTTCCCGGAAGCGCCGGCCCCCGGTCACGGGGTCCGGCGCTTCCGCGTCTCCGTGCCCGGCCGCCGATCCCATGAGCGAGTCGCCACGTGACGCGGCCCCGGCCACCGGGTGATCCGGTCGTGAGCAGGGCCGCTCCGCGGGGCGGGCGGTGTCCGGCCGCCCGGGCCGACCATGGCATCGACGTGGCATCGACGCGGCACCGGCGTGACGCCGGGCGGAAGGAAGGGTCAGACGGCGGCGTGCAGCCAGCGGACCGGGGCTCCCTCACCCGCGTAGCGGAACGACTCGAGCTCCTCGTCCCACTGCTTGCCGAGCAGGCGGTCGAGCTCGTCCTCCAGGACCACCCGGCCCTGCGCCGCCATCAGCATGACGTTGCGTAGCCGGTCCTCGGGGACCAGGATGTCGCCGTTCGCGCCGACGACGGCCGTGAAGGCCCCCAGCGTCGGCGTGTAGGCGTGCCGGGAGCCGTCGACGCCCGGCGAGGCGTCTTCGGTGATCTCGAAGCGGATGCGCTGCCAGCCCATGAGCGATGACGTGATCGCCGCGGCGGTGCCGGGACGGCCCTCCCACTCCGCCTGGGCCCGCAGGGTCCCGGGCGCGGCGGGCTGGGCGGTCCACGTCAGGTCGACGGGCACGCCAAGAACGCCTGCGACGGCCCACTCGATATGCGGGCACAGCGCAGGCTGAGCCGAGTGGACGTACAGGACGCCACGAGCAGCAGCCACCGGACCTCCCAATTCGCATGAGGTGCGCCTTCCCCAACGGCCTCACGGTTTGAGATGATCACGGTTGGATGACTGTAGGAGAGACTACCGTCCGTCGCAGCCTGGCACCAGAGGGGGGTCATACCGAATGGTGCTTGGCAACTCTTTGCATTGGGCATGACACCTTCCGCGATCAACCAGGCTAGGTCGTGGAAAGGCTCCGCCCATGCCCACCCGGCTCATCGAGCCCGTCCCCGGGCGTCCGGCCCTCATCCGCCCCGGCGAACTGCTCACCTCCGCCCCCGCCGCCGTGGCCCGGTGGGCGCTCGCCGCCGAACCGCTCCCCGGGCCGATCTCCGAGGCGGGCCGCGTCCACCGCGTACGGCTCGCGCCGGGCGCGGACGTGGTCGACCTGACGGCCACCCTTCGCGACCGCGGGCACGCCGCCTCCCCCAACCACGTCCTGTCGGGCCAGCCGTTGTTCTTCGGCGGGCCCGGCGGGCCGCCCTCCCCCGCGCCGCCACCGCCGTACGAGCCGGGAGAGCCCTGCGAGGTCACCGTCGCGGTGCTCGACACCGGCCTCGCCCCGCATCCCTGGCTGGCGCGGTGGTACCGCGACGACATCGCCGAGACGCCCGACGCCGACGGCGACGGCGTGCTCGACCGGCAGGCCGGGCACGGCACGTTCGTGGCCGGGCTCATCCTGCTGCAGGCTCCGGGCGCGCGCCTGCGCGCCCTACGCCTCCTCGACAGCGACGGCATCGGCGACGAGGCGGCGCTGCTCGGCGCCCTCTCCCTGCTGCGCGGCGGGCCGGCCGACGTGCTCAACCTCTCCTTCGGAGGGCACACCTTCGACGACGGTCCGCCGCTGGGGCTGGCCGAGGCGCTCGCCGCCTTCCCCGCCGTCGTGGCCTGCGCCGGCAACACGGCCTCCGCACGCCCCTTCTGGCCCGCCGCCCTGCCGGGCGTCCTCGCGGTCGGCGCGCTCGACGGGGACGCCCGCGCGCCCTTCTCGGCGTACGGGCCCTGGGTGGACGTGTGGGCGCCCGGCGTCGGGCTCGTCAGCAGCTTCCTGGAGCACCGCGACTTCCATGGCTACGCCTCCTGGAGCGGCACGTCCTTCGCCGCCGCGGTGGTCTCCGGCATGGTCGCCCGCCTGTGCCGGGAGGTTCCGCCCGATCAGGCCGTACGACGCCTGCTGCGGGACGGCCGGCGGACCGGGGATCTCGGGGTGGTCGTGACGACCGGGGATCGATAGGGTTCCTGTCACCATTCGCATTCCCCCGAGCGCGAAGAGTGACTTCATGCAGACGGACGACTCGTTCACCACCATCGACCAGGCCGGCTGGGAGGACCTGGTCGCCCGGTTCGACGGCAGGATGTGGGCGGTCGCGCGGGCGTTCGGGCTCAGCGCCGCCGACGCCGCCGACGCGGTGCAGTGCGCCTGGCTCCGGCTCGTGGAGAACGCGGGCGCCATCCGCGACCCCGCCAGGGTCGGCGCCTGGCTCGTCACCACCACCCGGCACGAGGCCGCCAGGCTCAGCCGCAGGGCCCGTGGTGAGGTGGTCTCCGACCTGGACGTGCCGGACCCGGCGCAGCCCGACCCGACGGCGGCCGTGGTCGACGCCGACCTGGGCAGGCAGGCGTGGCGGAGGCTCGACCTGCTCGGGGAGCCCTGCCGCTCGCTCATCCGCCTCTACGTGCTGCATCCGGAGGCGAGGTACGCCCAGATAGCGGTCCGGCTCGACCTGCCGGTCGGCAGCATCGGGCCCACCAGGGCCCGGTGCATGTCCCGCCTGCGCGCGCTGATGGAGGAACCGGATTGAGCGGGAACCGGGCCCGCCCCGCGGGGCGGCCACATGGAAGCGGAACGACGAGACACGAGGAGCGCCGATGAGGGAGGAGTACCTGCTCGCGGCCCTGCGGATGGGCGCGGGCGCCGACCCCGTGCCCGAGGGGGTCTCGGCCGCGGCCCGGGCGGTCTTCCGCCTGCGCGTGCCCGGAGGGGTGCCCGCCGGGCCGGTGGACCTGACCGCGCCGGGCGGAGCGCGCTCCTCCCCGGCGTCCGGCACCACGCCCGGCACCACGCCCGGCACGGCACCCGGCACCGCGTCCGGCACCACGCCCGGCACCACACCTGGCTCCGCCCCCGGCACCGTGCCCGGCATCTCGTCCGGCACGGATGCCGCTGCCGGTGAGCCGGGCGCGGCCGGGGCGGGCGACGCGTCGTGGCGGCCGGTCACCGCGGACGGCCGGGACGGGACGCACGTCCGCAGGTTCAGCGCGGCGGGCCTGGTCATCGACCTGGAGACGACCATCTCGGGCGGGCGGATGGAGGTGGCCGGGCAGGTGTCCCCCGCCCCCGGGCCGGACGCCAGGATCGAGGTGCGCACCCCGCAGGTCGGCAAGGTCCGCATCCTCTCCGAGACGGGCCACTTCGCGGTCACCGGCCTGCCGCCCGGATGGGTCAGCGTGGTCTGCCACCGACCCGGCCAGGCACCCGTCTTCACCCGCTGGCTCCGCGTACGCCCGTGATGTCACGGCAGCACGCCCACCGGCCGGAACCCGCGGAACCGTGCCCCCGCACGAGCCCCTCCCAGAAGCAGGACCAGGACCGGCTGGTCGGCCGGGCCGAGGCGGCCGTACGGCTCTCGGGCACCGATCCCCGGCTGGCCCTGTCGGAGGCGAGGGCCGTACTGGAGCTGACCCCGCGGGCCGAGCCGGCCGGGCCGCACGGCGAGGCGGCCTCGGTGGCGCTGCGCGCGTCGGCGCTGGCGGCCCGCGAACTGGGCGACCTGGAGCTGGCCGAGGAGCGGCTGCGGGAGGCGGCCGGCGCGGCGCGGGGGCATCCGCGGCGGGTGGCGCAGGCGCGGATGTCGCTCGTCACGGTCCGGGCCCAGCTCGGCGATCCCGAAGGCGGGCTGCGCCTGGCCGGTCTCGCCGAGCGGGATCTCACGGGAACCGACCTGGCCAGGCTGGACGTGCAGCGGTCGGTCGCCCTGATGCTGCTCGGGCGGCACGCGGAGGCCGCACGGCACTGCGACCGGGCGATCAGCCGGCTGGACGAAGATCCGTTCTTCCAGGCGGGCGCGCTGCTGAACCGTGGCCTCGCCCACGTCTATCTGGAGCGGTACGGCACGGCCGAGGCCGACCTGGCCCGATGCGCCCGGATCGCCCGGCGCGCGGGCCTCGACCATCTCGTGATGCTGGCGGAGGGCAACCTGCCGTTCGTGGCGGCCCGCCGGGGCGACATCGCCGCCGCCTTCACGCGGTACCGCGCGGCGGAGGAGACGTTGTTCGGCTTCCCCGAGCGGCTCGCCGCGATGCGGACGGACTTCGCCGAGGCGCTGGTGGCCGCCCGGCTGCCCGGCGAGGCGCGCACGCTGCTCGAACAGGCCGTGCCCGAACTGGTGGCCGCCCAAGCGCACGCGGCGATCCCCGGAGCGCGGCTGCTGCTCGCCCAGACCGCCCTCCTCTCCGGGGACGCCCGGCTCGCCGGCGCGACCGCGCGCACGGCGCACGCGGAGCTCGCCGCGCAGGGCAGAACCGCCTGGCTGCCCCTGGCCACGGAGGTCGTCCTGCGGGCCCGCCTGGCGGAAACGACCGGCCGGCCACAGGACGGGCTCACCCCTCCGGCGGGCGGCTCGGCTCCCGGCGCTCCGCGAGCGCCCGGCACCCGAGAGACACCCAGCGCGCGGGAGACACCCGGTGCCGAGGAAACGCCTAGCGCCGAGGAAACACCCGGCACCCAGGAAGCCCCCGGCTCCAAGGAGGCACCCGGCGACGGCCTGATCGCCGAGCTGGTGTCCTGCGCCGACGAGCTGGCGGCGTGCGGGTGGCATGCGGCGTCCTCGGCGCTGCGTCTCACCGCCGCCGCCTCGGCCGTGCGGCTGGGCGCGCTCGGCCGCGCCCGCGAGCAGTTGCGGATCACCGCCGCCACCGCGACCCGTCCGCTCGTCCGATGGCACGCCGTGGCCCTGGGGCACCACCTGGACGGGGACCTCGCCCGGGCCCTGGCCGCCGCCGCCCGCGGCATCGAAGCCGCCCGTCCCGGGAGCGGCGCGGACGCCGGGGGCGGCGGCGACGCGGCTCCGCAGGCAGGGACCGGCCGGCCGGCGGGTGGTGCGGCCGCGGAGGATGTCCGCGCGCCGATGCGGGACGCGGAGCTGCGGGCTCACGCCGCACGGCCCGCCGAGGACCTCGCCGCGTTCGGCCTGCGGATCGCCATCGACCGGGCCCGCCGGACGGGCGACGCCTGGTCCGTCCTTGAGTGGTCCGAGCGGTGGCGGGCGGTCGTGCGCGGCGCGCCGCCGCCGTTCCCGCCGCCGGGACGCGCGGGGGCCGGGCTGCTCGTGGAGCTGGTGCGGCGTGGCGACGAGTTGTTCGCCGTCACCGCCGACGCCGGCGGGTGCGCGCTGCGCGCCCTGGGGTCATATCAGGCCGCGGTGGAGGCGACCACGCGCGTCCGGTACGGCCTGCGCCGCCGCGTCCTGCGCGACGCCGGTCACCCGGCGGGCGCCGACGACGAGGCGGTGGCCCTCGAACTGTCCGCCCTCGACCGGCGGCTCCTGAGCGGTCCCGGCACGCTCGCCTCCCCCGGCTCTCCGGGACGCAGCTCTCCGGGACGCAGCTCTCCGGGATGGGGGGCGGCCGGGCCGGTGACGATCGTGCCCACCGGGGCGCTGGGCACGCTGCCCTGGCCGATGCTCCCCTCGTTGCGTGGACGGCCGGTGTCGGTCGCGGCGGACGCCGCCCGATGGTTCACCCCGGCTCCCGGTCCGCCCGGCGGCGATCCGCTGGTGCTGTCGGTGGCGGGCCCGGGGCTCGACCACGCCGCCGCCGAGGCCGCGATGGTCGTCGCCGCGCACCCACGGGCGCGACGGGTCGGCGCCACCAGGGCCGAGGTGCTGCGCGCGCTGGAGCGGGCCGACGTGCTCCATGTCGCCGCCCACGGGCTCTTCAGCCCGCGCGGGCCAATGCTGTCGCACATCACGCTGGACGACGGACCGCTCATGGCGTACGACCTGCTGACCGCGCGCCGGATGCCCCGGCTCGTCGTCCTGTCGGCCTGCGACGCGGGGATGGCGCACGCGCCGGTGGACGGCGCGGCCCTGGGACTCGCCGGGACCTTCCTCGATCGGGGCGCGGCGTGCGTGGTCGCGGGCGTCGTGCCGGTCCGCGACGACGAGGCCCCGGCGGTCATGACGCTCTTCCACCGGCTGCTGGCCGAGGGCCGCTCCCCCGCCGAGGCGCTGGCCGCGGCGTCCGCGAAGTCGGCCGTGCCGGGCTTCGTCTGCTTCGGTGACGGCCGCCTCGCACCGGGATGAGGTCAGCCGGTCGCGACGGGCCTGCCGGGATCGGCCACCCAGTTGGACCACGAGCCGGCGTACAGGGCGGCGGGCAGCCCGGCGATCTCCAGTGCCAGCACCTCGTGCGCGGCCGTCACCCCCGACCCGCAGTACGCCCCGACGGGCACGCCCTCGACGGCCCCCAGCGTGTTGAACCGCTCCCGGAGGAACGACCCGCTGTGGAAGCGCCCGCCGGGCTCGACGTTCTCGGAGGTGGGGGCGCTGACCGCGCCGGGGATGTGACCGGCGACCGGGTCGACGGGCTCCACCTCTCCCCGGTACCGCTCGGCCGCCCGCGCGTCCAGCAGCACGCCGTCGGCGGCGAGCGCGGCCGCCTGCCCGGCGTCGAGCACCGGCATGCCGCCGGGCCGGGCGGCGAAGTCTCCCGGCGGCACCGGCCCCTCCTCCTTGGACACCGGGAGCCCGGCCCGGGTCCAGGCCCGCAGGCCGCCGTCCAGCACGCGGACGTCGCCGTGGCCGAAGTACCGCAGGGTCCACCACGCCCGGGCGGCCGACGTCGAGTCGGCGTCGTCGTACACGACCACCGGGCGCGCGCCAGAAACCCCGAGGCGGCGCATGGCGGCGCCGAAGTCCTCCGGCGCGGGCAGCGGATGCCGCCCGGCCGGGCCGGGCGGGGCGGCGAGATCGGCGTTCAGGTCGCAGAAGACCGCGCCGGGCACGTGGCCCTCGCGGTACGACTCGATGCCGGGCGGCCCGCCGAGCCGCCAGCGGACGTCGAGGATCGTGACGCCGGCGAGCGCGGCGAGTTCCTCGGGAGTGATCAGCGGGCTGTGCTCCCCATCACGCTGCTTCCCATCACGATGCTCCCCGACTCGCTCGCTCATGAGACCCCTCCTGGCCGGTACGGTGCCACAGCCATTGTGCCAAGCCGTCGCCGCCGCCCGGCCGGGCCGGGCGCCGGTCACTGCTATGGTCGCGCGAATGCGATCGAGTTACCTCGCCTGGGGCGACGCGGTGGACCTGTTCGAGCGGCGCGGGCTGCCGGAGGGAACGTACGAGAACCTGTACGAGGAGGAGTACATCCTGGTGCCGGGGCCCGCCGCGGTGACCGGCGAACTCCCTCTCGACGAGCACGAGCGGACGCCGTGGCGGGAGCACACGCCCGAAGCGGCCACCGGGTACGTCGTGGACGGCGACCTGGTCGTCGACGGGAACATCACCGATGTGGACGACGGGGCCGCCGCGCTGATCGTCCTCGGGAACCTGCGGGCGAGGAACGTCTACCTGGCCGGTGACGCGAAGCTGGTCGTGCACGGCCACGTGACGGCCGAGACCTTCGTCGGCGACATGACCGAGAAGCTGGTGGTGATCCACGGGGACCTGCGCGCCACCGTCTCGATCTTCTGGAACGAGTTCTGCCCCGACCTCGTCGCCGGCACCCTCCACGGCAGGACCCTCGCCCCCGCCTACCTCGACCTTTCCACCGCCCCCATCGGCGGTCTGGCCGACCCGGCGCCCGAGGCCCCGCTGAGCCGCCTCCTCGTGCCCGAACTGCTGGTCACCGGCGTCCCCGGCCCCGGCGACCTCCCCGAGATCGGCGTCCGCGGCGACGCCCTGCGTGACCGCCTGCTGGCCGGCCTCCCCCTCACGACGACCCGCTGACCCCCGGCGCGGTTCACCGATCGGTGACCGGTCAGCGGCGGATCTCCAGGAGCGGGACGTTCTGCTCGGCCGGGGTCAGTGATCCGTGGTAGCCGGTCAGGGACGACTCCACCGGCTCGGCGGCCGACGCCACGATCACGCACTCGCCGTACGGCACGGCCAGCACGTCGCCGATGCGGCCGAGCCACTCGCGGCGGACGCGGCGGCCGAACCAGCCGGTGTCGGCGGCCTCCTCGCGGGTCACCACCCAGGCCCGCCCGCGCAGCGCCTCGCGCCAGGTCTCCAGGACCCCTTCCGCCGCGCCCGGCCTCGTGTAGACGTGGCGGGCACGGGCCTCGCCGCCGAGCATGAGCACGCCTTCCCGCAGGTCGGGGCGGTGGTCCACGTCGACCTTGTCAGTAGCGTTGATCATGCCGTGGTCGGCCGTGACGTACAGGACGGCGCCCGGCGGCAGGGACTCCGCGATGCGCTCGGCCATGCGGTCGACGACGGCGAGCTGTTCGAGCCACGCGCCGCTGCCCCAGCCGCCGAAGTGGCCCGCCCGGTCGACGTCGCCGTAGTACACGGTGACGTAGGACGTCTCCCGCAGCGCGTGCCGCACCGCGTCCACGCGCTCGTCGGCGGTCTCCGCCGCCCGGTGACGCATGCCCCGGTAGACGGCGCGGGTGAGCCCGGTGCCGTCGAAGGAGGCGGGCGCGACGTAGACGGGCTCCACCCCCGCCGCGGCCATGCGCTGGTAGACCGTCTCGGCGGGCTGCCAGACGTCGGGGTCGACGGGCAGGCCGGGCGCGGTCCAGCGCAGGCAGTTGAACAGCCTGCCCTCCCCCGGCACCGCCATCTGGACCCCCACCATGCCGTGCTCCCCGGGGGGCGCGCCGGTGCCGAGCGTGGCCAGGCTCGTCGGGGTGGAGGACGGGAAGCCCGCCGTGAGCGTGCCGCGCAGGTGGGCCGAGAGGAACGGCGCAGTGCCGGGGTGGGCGGCCAGCATCTCGGCCCCGAGCCCGTCCACGAGGAACAGGCACACCCGCGCGGCCGGCTCCAGCGCCAGCGTGTTGTCCGCGGACAGGCCGAGGGAGGCGAGCATCGACCCCGGCAGGTCGGCGAGCGAGGCCGTGCCGTACGCGGGCACGTACGGCACGGCCGGCGGCCCCCCGGCCGCCGCCCCGAGGGCCTCGGGAGCGGCAGGGGCGGCCGGAGACGCGGGAGATGTGGGAGACGCGGACGCCGCCGGGGACGCCCCGCCGGACGCCGCCGCGGGCGTCCCGCGAGACGCCGATGGGAGCTGGGGGTCGATCACGTTGCCTCCCGGCGGGACGAAGAGGGGACGGTGTCAGGGAACGCCCGCCGCCTCCCTGACGGGACGCTCCTCAGTCGGTGCTCTCCAAACGGTGGCCTCAGACGGTGGCCTCGGACAGCGCCTTGGCGAAGGCCAGCACATGGGTGACGGCCTCCGGCCCGTCGGCGGCCTCGCTGACCCGCAGCGACAGGTCGTCGGCGGTGATCGCGCCGGTGTAGCCGTGGTCGGCCTCGCAGTTCTCGTCACCGCAGGTCGCCGGTTCGAGGTCGACGTGGGAGATCGCCCCCCATCCGATCGTCAGCGTGACCTCCGTGGGGGAGGTGCCCGGCGCGTACGACGCGGGGTCTGGCACGACTCTGGTCACGGCGACCGACTGGATGCGGCTGAGCCGCACCGCCTCCGTGGTGGTGGAGGCGTGCGAGGCGGGCATGCCCTCGGCGGGCGGGTGCTCGTCGGTGTGGCAGACCAGCAGCCGGGTGGGCGACAGGACCAGCACCGTGACGTGCCTGCGCACCTCCATCGCCGGGTCGAACGTCGCCTCGTGATGCACGACGTACGCCGTCACCTGCTCGCTGCCGAGTGCGGAGTCGACGGCGTCGGCCACCAGATCCGGGTAGTAGCCGCTGCGATCTATGGCCTCGCGCAAGCCCGCGGCGGAGACTCGGGTTTCCCTCATGGGTCCATCCTGCCCTGTAAGGGACACCTGTTTCACACCCCGGCGGGACGGGTTTTCCGCCCGCGCCGCGCCGAGCGCTCTCCGGGCCCCGCGTCCCCGGTACCCGCCGCGTGGGGGAGCGCCCGGCGCGCACGTCGGCGGCCCGCCGTACCCCTGAGCGCCCGCGGGTCACCGCAGGCGGCGGGGGCCGGCGTCGGGGCGCAGCGTGGTGACGGGCCGCAGGACGGCGCGGGCGCCCAGCACCACCGTGCCGTTCGCGCCCGCCAGAACCGGGTCGAGGTCCATCCGCACGACCTCCGGCAGCGCGTCGGCCAGCAGCCCCACCCGCACCAGCAGATCCTCCAGCGCCTCCACCGCCACCGGCTGGTAGCCGTACTCGCCGAACAGCAGCGGCGCGGCGCGCACCGACCGCACCAGCGCCGCCGCGTCCTCGGCGGAGAGGGGGGCGAGGCGGTGCGCCTGGTCGCCGAGCAGCCGGGCGGTGACCTCGCCGAGGCCGAACGTGACGACCGCCCCGAAGTACCGGTCCTGCGTCACCCCGACGACTGTCGGCACCGAGGGCTGCGGCGCCATGCGCTGCACCGCGAGCGGTGTGCCGGGCCCGAGCAGCGCGGCCAGACCGGCGTACGCCTGCCGGACCCCGGCGGCGTCGGTGAGGCCGACGCGGACCGTGCCCGCGCGGCGGACGTGCTCCGGGTCGGCCGACCTGACCACCACGGGCGGGCCGACGCGCTCGGCGAGGGCGACGGCCTCCTCCGCGTCGGCCGCGACGTGCGCCGGCCACACCTCGACGCCGTAACAGGCCAGCAGCGCGGTCGCGTCGATCTCCCGCTCGGCCCCGCCGTCCCCGGCCCAGTCCACGGCGGCGTCTACGGCGGCGTCTACGGCCGTGTCCCCGGTGCCGTCCCCGGCGAGCGCGGCGGCGACGATCCGCCGCGCCGCGGCCGGGTCGATCCCGTCCACCTGCGGCACCAGGCCCAGAGGCTCCCGGCGCCAGCGGGCGTACCGCACCACGTGCGCCAGCGCGCGGACCGCCTCCTCCGGGGCCTGGTACGACGGGATCGACCCCCGCCCGGGGGACTCGCCGCCGGGAGCGCCCGGAACGCGCAGCTCGTCCGGCATGCCCAACCGGCCCTGGAAGGTGGCGAGCACCGGTTTGCCGGACTCCCGGGCGGCGTCGAGCAGCGCTCCGGCGACCTCCCGGCAGTCGCCCGGGATCGGCGGCATGTAGATCGCGACGGCGGCGTCCACCTCGGGCAGCACGCTCCTCAGCGCCTCGGCGAACTCCGCGGCGCCGGCCCGGGCGCCGAGGTTCACCGGCGGGCGGGGCTCCAGGCCCGCGCCCGCGCACGCCTCCTCGGCCAGCAGCGTGAGCGCGTCGGAGTTGCCGACGACGCCCACCCGCGGCCCGGCGGGCAGCGGCTGGTGCGCCAGCAGCTGGGCGACGTCGAAGAGCTGGACGAGGTCGTCCACCCGGATGACCCCGGCCTGCGCGAACAGCGAGCTCAGCGCGGTGTCGGGCATGGCGAGCACCGGCGCGGCGTGGCCTCCCGGCACCCCGCGCGACCTGACCACCACGATCGGCTTGGACCGGGAGATCCGCCGGGCCAGCCGGGTGAACTTGCGCGGGTTCCCGATGGACTCCAGGTAGAGGAGGATCACGTCGGTCGCCGGGTCCTCCTCCCAGTACTGCAGGAGGTCGTTGCCGGACACGTCGGCCCGGTTGCCGGCCGAGACGAACGTCGAGATGCCCATGCCGCGCTGCGCCACCCGCTGCAGCAGCGCGGTGCCGAGCGCGCCCGACTGGCTGAAGAAGCCGACCCTCCCCCGGCCCGGCAGGGTCGCCGCGAGCGTCGCGTTGAGCCGTACGGCGGGGTCGGTGTTGGCGATGCCCAGGCAGTTGGGCCCCACCACCCGCATGCCGTACGCGCGGGCGATGCGGACGAGCTCCTCCTGGCGGGCCAGGCCCTCCGGGCCGGTCTCGCCGAACCCGGAGGAGACGACGACCAGCCCCTTCACGCCCTTCCGCGCGCACTCCTCGACCAGTTCGAGCACGCCCTCGGCGGGCACCGCCAGCACGGCGAGGTCCACCTCGCCGTCGATCGCCGACACGCTGCGGTGCGCCGGTACGCCGGCCACGGCCCGCACCTGCCGGTGGACGGGGTAGACGGGCCCGGTGAAGTCGGCGGCGAGCAGGTTGCGCAGCACCGCCTGGCCGATGCCGCCGGGTTCGCGGCTCGCGCCGATCACCGCGACCGACTCCGGCGTGAGCAGGCGGGCGATCGAGCGGGCCTCGGCGCGGTGCTCGCGGGCGAGCCGCACCTCCAGGGCCGTCTCGGTGCTCGACAGGTCGAGCGTCATCCGTACGACGCCGTCCTCGAACTGGCTCTGCGCCGTGTATCCCGCCTGGCGGAACAGGCCCATCATCCGGTGGTTGCCGGGCAGCACGTCGGCGATGAACGTCTTGATCCCGCGCTCGCGGGCGGCTGCCCTCAAGTGCTCCATCAGCACCGAGGCCACTCCCCTGCCCTGGTGGGCGTCCTCCACCAGGAAGGCCACCTCGGCGTGGTCGCGCGGCTCCACGCGGTCGTAGCGCACGACCGCCACCATCTCCGTGCCGATCGTGGCAATCAGGGCGACCCGGTTGTCGTAGTCGACATTCGTGAAGAACGCGACGTCCTTGTCGGTCAGCCGGGGGCGCGGGCCGAAGTACCGGAAGTAGATGGACTCCGCGGACAGGCGTGAGTAGAAGGAGCGCAGCATGCCGGCGTCGTCCGGCCTGATCGGGCGGACATGGGCGGTGCCGCCGTCGGACAGCACGACGTCCGCCTCCCAGTGGGCGGGGTACTGAGGGTGCACGCAACCGAGATTATCCGTGCCCGGCTTGGTGGTAATTGGGGGATTTCTACTTACTTATGGAGATAGTCTCGCGAGAGCGCTTATAAGGGATCTACGAACCGAGGAGGGACGAGTTGGACAACGCTTGTGCATCGACTGTTCCCGTCTGTCCGCTCTCCACCCACGGCGCCCCTGGAAGCTGTTAGGTTTCTGGGCGTCAGCCTCTACAGCACGGAGCGGACGCCGCCCCTCCTTGGGCCTGGCTCGCCTCCATTAGCCAGTTGGCAAGGTGGTGACAGCATGACGCGGGTCGTCGTGGTGGGCGATCTCATGACGGACGCGGTCGCGCGCGCGAAGTTCCCTCTCGCGAGGGCGAGCGACACCCCGGCCGTCGTGACCATGCACGGCGGCGGATCCGGCGCCAACATCGCCTCCTGGCTGGCCGTGGAGGGCTCCGAGGTGGCCTTCATCGGCCGCCGCGGCGCCGACATCACCGGCCGCAACCGGGACATGGAGCTCATGGGGTACGGCGTGGACGCCCGCCTCGTCATGGATCCCGAACGGCCGACCGGCACCTGCGTCGTCCTCGTCACGCACAAGGGCGAGCGGACCATGCTCTCCGACCCCGGTGCCAACGCCGCGCTGTCTCCCGAGGACCTGCCGCGCGACCTCTTCTCCGCCGGCGGCCACCTGCACGTGTCCGGTTACACGCTGATCAACGAGGGATCGCGCGACGCCGGCCTCGCCGCTCTCGACATGGCCCGCCGGGCGGGCATGTCGATCTCGATCGACTGCGCCTCCTCCGCCCCGCTGGAGCGCACCGGCGCCGAGCCGTTCCTGGAATGGACCGACGGCGCGAAGCTGCTGTTCGCCAACGCCGACCAGGCCAAGGTGCTCACCGGCAGGGACGACCCCGCCTCGGCGGCGAAGGTGCTGACCGCCTGGTTCCCCCAGGTCGTGATCAAGATCAACGCCGAGGGCTCGCTCTGGTACTCCAACAGCCGCCCCGAGCCGGTCAGGGCGCCGGCCGAGGTCGTCGACCGGGTCGTGGACGGAACCGGCGCCGGGGACGCGTTCGCCGCCGGTTTCCTGCCGGTCTGGCTGGACGGCAAGCCGCCCGCGGAGGCCCTGGCCGCGGGCAACGCCCTCGCGGCCCGGTGCATCTCCAACCTCGGCGCTCGCCCCCGCCTCTAGCCCGAACGGGCCGGCGCCATCCCGCGCGCCCTGTGCCTACCCACGTGCCTGCCCACGCGCTTGCCGCGGGTTCGCCCTGTGCTGCCCCTGGACGCGCCCCGGCCGACGCCGGCCGTCCCGGAACTAGTTCGTGACGGCGAGGGCGAGGGGAAGCACGGCGGGGGCTCCCGCGTGGCGGATCTGGGCGGCGGCGAGCGCCATCGTCCAGCCCGTGTCGACGCGGTCGTCCACCACCAGCACCGGTCCGTCCAGGGCGGCGATCCGCGCGGCGAGCTCACGCGGCATCGCGAGCGTCCCCCGGATGGCCGCCACCCGCTGGGCGCTGTTGTGCCTGGCCGCCGGTGATCCGTCGCGGTAGCCGAGCGTGCCGAGGTGCTCCAGGCGGCCCACCTGGGCCAGTCGTTCGGCGAGCGTCCCGACCAGCACCGGCCGCGAACCCGAGGGCACCGCGACCACGCCGACCGGGCGCCGCGCCCACTCCCACGACTTCAGCACCTCGACGACCGCGGCGAACACGTCGTCGGGGACCGGCCCGTCGCCCGCGGAGAACAGTTCCCGCAGCCGGGTGCCCCAGCCGATGTCGGTGAGGCGGCCGAGCGCGCGGCCCGGCTCCGCGCACAACTCCGGCTTGATCCGCCCCTTCAGATCGGGCAGGCCGGTGGGCCACTGGCGGCGCGGCTCGATCTCCACACCGGGCCGGGCCAGCCGCTGCCGGGCGGCGTGCACGGCCTCCTCCGGCACCTCGGCGGACCGGTGGGCGCCGGTGCAGTTGTCACACCGGCCGCACGGCGCCGCCGTCTCGTCGTCGAGATGGCGGCGCAGGTACCGCTCCCGGCACTCGGTGGTCGTGATGTAGCCGAGCATCGCCTCCTGCTCGGCCCGGCGTTCGGCGGCCACCCTGGCGTAGCGCTCGGTGTCGTAGCTCCACGGCTCGCCGGTGGCCTCCCAGCCGCCCTTGACCCGGCGGACGGCCCCGTCGACGTCGAGCACCTTGAGCATCATCTCCAGCCGGCTCCGGCTGAGGTCCACCCTCGTCTCCAGGGCGGGGGTGGACAGCACGCCGTCCTGCGACAGCGCCTCCAGCGTCGCCTTGACCACCCCCTCCGGGGGGAAGGCAAGCGAGGCGAAGTAGGCCCAGATCTCCCTGTCCTCCGGGCCGGGCAGCAGGATGACCTCGGCCCGCTCGACGCCGCGACCGGCACGGCCCACCTGCTGGTAGTACGCCACGGGCGAGGCCGGAGCGCCCACGTGGACGACGAAGCCGAGATCGGGCTTGTCGAAGCCCATCCCCAGCGCCGAGGTCGCCACCAGGGCCTTGACCCGGTTGCCGAGCAGGTCGGCCTCGGCCGCCAGCCGGTCCGCCGCCTCGGTCTGCCCGGTGTACGCGGTGACCGGGTGGCCCTGCTCGCGCAGGTACGCGGCGATCTCCTGGGCCGCTGCGACGGTCAGCGTGTAGACGATGCCGGAGCCCGGCAGCTCGTGGAGGGTCCTGGCCAGCCAGGCGAGCCGCTGGCCTGCCCCGCCCAGCCGTACGACGCTCAGGTGGAGGCTCTCGCGCTCCAGCGGGCCGCGCAGGACGAACACCTCGCCACCGGGCAGCTCGTCCCACTCCTGGGTGACGGCGAGCTGCTCGGCGACGTCGCGGGTGACCCGGGCGTTCGCGGTGGCGGTCGTGGCGAGCACGGGGATGCCCGGCGGCAGCTCGGCCAGCAGGGTGCGGAGCCTGCGGTAGTCGGGCCGGAAGTCGTGCCCCCAGTCGGAGATGCAGTGGGCCTCGTCGATCACCAGGAGCCCGGCGCTCGCGGCCAGCTCGGGCAGCACCTGGTCGCGGAAGTCGGGGTTGTTCAGCCTCTCGGGGCTGACCAGCAGCACGTCGACCATGCCTTCGGCGACCTGGCCGTAGACCTTCTCCCAGTCCTCGGGGTTGGCCGAGTTGATCGTCTCCGCGTGGATGCCGGCCCGCTCCGCGGCGGCGATCTGGTTGCGCATCAGCGCGAGCAGCGGGGAGACGATGACCGTGGGACCCTCGCCCAGCTCGCGCAGCAGCGCGGTGGCGATGAAGTAGACGGCCGACTTGCCCCAGCCGGTGCGTTGCACGACCAGCGCGCGCCTGCGGTCCATGACCAGGGCCTTGATGGCGGCCCACTGGTCGTCGCGCAGCCGCGCGTGCTCGCCGGCGAGCGCCCGCAGCCGGGCCTCGGCCTCTTCCCGCAGGGACTCCTCTTCCTCGCTCACCCGGTCATTCGTATCAGGTCCCGCCGACCGTTTCCGCCGGGACGGCGGGAGGCGGGGCGGGGAACCAGAGGTCGTGTCCCTGGCCGCGGTCTCTTGACGCGCCGCTTCCCGCGTCGTCGTCTCCGAAGGACAGGGCAGCAGCAGGCCGAGCTGCGAGTAGATCTGGAGCTGGTCGTAGTAGAAGCGCCGGCTCAGGATGCGGCCGTCCTTCAGATGCCAGAACCAGGAGACGCGTACGTTGATGCCCCGGCCGGTCGGGGCGAGGAGGTCACCGCCGGCGACCGGGTAGGGCCCGGTGTGCGTCCCCACCGCCGTCATCTCTGTCGCGACCACGTCCGCGAAGCGGATCGTCTCCCAGACCGTGAAACGCGGATCGGGGAAGCCCGCGTGGCCGGACGTGGTTGGATGAGTCCGTTATGGACGTGACCACCTGGTATCTCGAACAGACCAGCCCCTCCGACCTGCGCCCCGGCCGGACTCCCGCGCTCCCCGCCGAGATCGTCCGGGCGGAGGTGCCCAGCCCCGAGTTCGGCCGGTTCCTCTACACGGCGGTCGGCGGCGACTGGCAGTGGACCAACCGGCTGCCGTGGACCTGGAAGCAGTGGAAGGACTGGCTCGACCGGCCGGGAGTCGAGAACTGGGTGGCCTGGACGCGCGGCACGCCCGCCGGATACGCCGAACTCGTCGCGCGGGACGGCGCCGTCGAGATCGCCAGCTTCGGGCTGCTGCCGTACGCGATGGGGCAGGGGCTCGGCGGATGGCTGCTCGGCGAGGCGGCGGCGCGCGCCTGGGACATCGCGAGCCGGTGGCCCGGCCTGGAGCCCACGCGGCGGGTCTGGCTGCACACCTGCTCGCTGGACGGCCCGGCGGCGCTGGCCAACTACCGGGCCCGGGGCTTCCGCGTCTACGACGAGAAGCTGAACGAGCCGGGCGACGAGGACGAGGGCGAGACGCCCGGCCCCTGGCCCGGCGCCGGCCCCCGCACCTGATTCCGCGTTCCCGGCACCGCCTCTCCGACACCGAGTCCCCGATCCCGCGGGCGCCCTTCTCACCGCCGTGATCAGGGAAACCGGCACGCTACGGCGGCCGCGGGCGCGGGCTCACCGGCGAAGCCGGAACGGAGGGCACGGGCCCGGCAGTAGGGTGGTGAGTCGCGAACAGGGCGAACTCTCGGCAGAATGTTCGATGTTCACGACCGACATTCGCCCCTCCCCGGTCCCGACGGCCGGGGCCCGGCTCCTCGACACGCAGGAATCCACATGGCCCGACGCACGACGACACCTCCGCCGGACGAGGACTTCGAGGAGCGGATCGTCGACATCGACGTCTCCGCCGAGATGCGGACGAGCTTCCTTGAGTACGCCTACTCGGTGATCTACCAGCGTGCGCTGCCCGACGCGCGCGACGGACTCAAGCCCGTCCAGCGGCGCATCCTCTACTCGATGAGCGAGATGGGCCTGCGCCCCGACCGCGGGCACGTCAAGTCCTCCCGGGTCGTGGGCGAGGTGATGGGCAAGCTCCACCCGCACGGCGACGGCGCCATCTACGACGCGCTCGTACGGCTGGCACAGCCGTTCTCGATGCGGCTGGGCCTGGTGGACGGGCACGGCAACTTCGGCTCCCCCGACGACGCCCCCGCGGCGATGCGGTACACGGAGGCGCGGCTCGCCCCGGCGGCGATGCTGATGGTGCAGTCGATCGACGAGGAGACGGTCGACTTCAAGCCCAACTACGACGGGCAGGAGACCGAGCCCTCGGTCGTGCCGTCGGCGTTCCCCAACCTGCTCGTGAACGGCGCCTCCGGCATCGCGGTCGGCATGGCCACCAACATGGCCCCGCACAACCTCGGGGAGGTCGTCGCGGCGGCCCGGCATCTCATCAGGAAGCCGGCCGCGACGCTCGACGAGCTCATGCGCTTCGTGCCCGGCCCCGACCTGCCGACCGGCGGCATGATCATCGGCCTGAACGGCGTCAGGGACGCGTACGAGACCGGGCGCGGCACGTTCAAGATGCGGGCGAAGGCCGCGGTCGAGCAGGTCACCCCGAGGCGCAAGGGCATCGTCGTCACCGAACTGCCGTTCAACGTCGGCCCCGAGCGGGTGGTGACGAAGATCAAGGAGCTGGTGACCTCCAAGAGGCTCACCGGCATCTCCGACCTCAAGGACCTGACCGACCGGCACAAGGGCCTGCGCCTGGTCATCGAGGTCAAGAACGGCTTCAATCCCGAGGCCGTGCTGGAGGAGCTCTACCGGCTCACGCCGATGGAGGAGACCTTCGGCATCAACAACGTCGCGCTGGTCGACGGACAGCCGCGCACACTGGGCCTGCGCGAGCTGCTCTCGGTCTACGTGGACCACCGGCTCGACGTGGTGCGCAGGCGCTCGGCGTACCGGCTGCGCAGGCGCGAGGAGCGGCTCCACCTGGTCGACGGCCTCATCGTCGCGCTGCTCAACATCGACCAGGTCATCCAGGTGATCCGCGGGTCGGACGACTCCGCGCAGGCCCGCGCCGGGCTCATGGCGACCTTCGCGCTGAGCGAGATCCAGGCCAACTACATCCTCGACACCCCGCTGCGCCGCCTCACCCGCTACGACAAGCTGGAGCTGGACCGGGAGAAGGAGCAGCTCCAGGCCGACATCGCCGAGCTGAACGAGATCCTCGGCTCGGAGGAGCGGCTGCGCCGGGTGGTGTCGGCCGAGCTGGCCGAGGTCGCCAAGACGTACGGCACGCCGCGCCGCACCGTCCTGCTGGAGTCGTCGGACGCCGCCAGGGCCGCCGTCGTGCCGCTGGAGGTGCCCGACGACCCCTGCCTGGTCATGCTGTCGTCCACCGGCCTGCTCGCCCGTACGACCGACGCGTCGCCGATCTCCGGCGAGGGCGAGCGGGCGGCGCACGACGTGCTGGTGTCGGTGGTTCGCTCGACCGTGCGCGGCGAGGTGGGCGTGGTCACCTCCAAGGGCCGCGTCATCCGTGTCTCGGTGCTCGACCTGCCCGCCCTGCCGCCTTCGGCGAACCCGCCGTCCCTGGCCGGGGGCCATCCGGTGTCGGAGTACGTCTCCCTGGAACCGGACGAGAAGGTCGTCGGGCTCGGCTCGCTCGACCCCGACGGGCCGGGCCTCGCGCTCGGCACCAGCCAGGGCGTGGTCAAGCGGGTGGTGCCCGAATACCCGGTCAACCGCGACGAGTTCGAGGTCATCGGGCTGCGGGACGGCGACGTGGTGGTGGGCGCGGTGGAGCTCACCTCGGCCGATCACGACCTGGTCTTCATCACCTCGGACGCGCAGCTGCTGCGCTTCCCCGCCTCCGTCGTACGGCCCCAGGGGCGTCCGGCCGGCGGTATGGCCGGTGTGCGCCTGGAGGGCGACGCCCGGGTGGTCTTCTTCGGCGCCGTCGATCCCGCCCTGGAGGCCCGCGTCGTGACGATCGCCGGCTCCTCCACCGCCCTGCCCGGCACCCAGATGGGCGCGGGCAAGGTCTCCGACTACGCCGACTTCCCCCCGAAGGGCCGGGCGACCGGCGGGGTCCGCGCCCAGCGCTTCCTCAAGGGCGAGGACGTGCTGCTGCTCGCGTACGCCGGTCCCATGCCGGTCAAGGCGGTTTCCTCGACCGGCAAGCCGGTGCCGCTGCCGGACGAACTCGGCCGCCGCGACGGCTCGGGCGTACGGCTCGTGCACGCCATCGCGGCCATCGGCGGCGCGCTCGGCGCGGACGGCGACGGCGAGGAGGCCGCCACCGACGGCGGTATGGCCACGACCGGTGACACCGGAGGCGAAGAGCCGCTCGCATAGGCACGGGCGGCGAAGAGCCGCTCGCGTGAACACGAGCCGGCGAAGCGCCGGCGCCACGGACACAGCCGGCGCAGCGCCGGCTCCACGGATGCGGGCGGCGAAGAGCCGCCGGGGCCTCCGCCGTTCAGGTGACGGCGGAGCCGCCGTGGAAGGCGGAGCGGTACGCCTGCGGCGTGGTTCCCACGACCCGCTTGAACCGCTCCCGGAACGCGGTGGGCGACCCGAACCCGGCCTGCGCGGCGATGCGCTCGATGCTGTGGCCGCTGTTCTCCAGCAGGTACTGCGCCCGCCGGACCCGGGCCCGCAGCAGCCACTGCAGCGGGGTGGTGCCGGTCTGCTGCCGGAAGCGTCTGCTGAACGTCCGCTCGCTCATCCCGCCGCGGACCGCCATCTCCCGGAGGGTGAGGTCGCGGCCGAGGTTGTCCTCGATCCACGCCAGCACGGGCTCCAGCAGCGAACCACCGGGCACCGGCGGATACTCGTGGACGATGAACTGGGCCTGACCGCCCTCCCGCTCCAGCGGCATCACCGACAGGCGGGCGGCGTCGGCCGCGACGGCCGACCCGTGGTCGCGCCGGATCATGTGCAGGCACAGGTCGAGTCCAGCCGCCGCGCCGGCGGAGGTGAGCACCTGCCCGTTGTCGACGTACAGGACGTCCGGCCGCACGTCCACCAGGGGGAACCGCCGGGCGAGTTCGGGCGCCGCGGCCCAGTGGGTGGTCGCCCGCAGGCCGTCCAGCAGCCCGGCCGCCGCGAGCGTGAACGCGCCCACGCAGATCGAGGCGAGGCGGGTGCCGCGCGCGGCCGCGTCGCGCAGCGCGTCCAGCGCCTCGGGCGGGGGCGGACCGGCCCGCTCCGAGCAGCCGGGGACGATCACGGTGTCGGCCCCGGCCAGCGCGTCCAGCCCGTACGGCACGCGCAGGGCGAACGCCTCTGTCTCCACTTCCCGGGCGGGCCCGCACACCCGCACGCGGTAGGGGCGCCGGCCGTCCGGCAGACGGGTGCGCCCGAACACCTCGATGGGGGTCGCCAGGTCGAACGGCACGACGCGGTCCAGCGCCAGGATCGCCACGGTGTGCACGTTCGCCACGATAGCCGGATTCCCGCCAGCGACGTGGTCAGCGATCGGCCGTTCATGACCAGGTGACAGCAGTTGGCGAGAATCCGTTGGTCTTTGTCGTTCTCGCCTCTGGGGCGGAGGCGGCCGCGCTCCTACGGTTGGTGACCGCACGCCGACGACAAGGAGCGATGCCGATGCCGGCCCAGTTCGTGCTGTCCGACGGGTTCGATCCGCTGGACGTCCCCGCGCCGTCCGCCGCCGGGAGCCGGGCACGATGACCGCGTTCTTCCTGGCCGTCCACGTCCTCGCCGCGATCCTCGCGATCGGCCCGGTAGCGGTGGCCGCGAGCATGTTCCCCGCCGCCGCGCGGCGCGTGACGGACGCATCGGTGCCGGGTGGGCAGGCCGACGGCCTGGCCGCGCTCCGCGTGCTGCACCGCGTCTGCCGCGTCTACGCCCTCGCGGGCCTGGCCGTCCCGGTTTTCGGGTTCGCCACCGCGAGCGGCCTCGGCGTGCTGCGAGACGCGTGGGTGATCGCGTCCATCCTGCTCACCGGCGCGGCGGCCGCGATCCTCGCCCTGTGGGTCCTGCCGCGTCAGGACACCGTCCTCGCCCTGCTCACCGCCGGGAATCCCACGGCCGCGGGCATCGGCCGCCAGGTGGCGAGGCTCGCCATGCTGACCGGCGTCTTCAACCTGCTGTGGGCGGCCGTGACGGTTCTGATGATCGTCCGTCCCGGCTCGACCACGGGAGTCTGACCATGTCGCGCCCTCGTTCCGCCCTGCGAGCGGCCGCCGCCGTCGAGCTGGGATCTCTGGCCGTCCTCCTGGCCAACCTCGCCACCGTGCACCTGCCGCCCGTCTCCTCGCTCGTCGGCCCCCTGCACGGCTGCGCGTACCTGTTCGTGATCGTGGCCGCCGCCCGCGACGCCGGATGCGACCTGACCGGCAGGGTCCTGGCCTGGCTGCCGGCCGTCGGCGGCCTGCTCGTCCTGCGGCGCCTCACGCGTGCGCCGCGGGAGGAGGCCGCCTCCGGCACTCCGGGCTGAGGCGTCAGTCCGACGAGGGGATCAGGCAGAACGGGTGCCCGGCCGGGTCGAGGTAGACCGTCCAGTTCTCCTCCTCGCCCGGCTGGTGCTCGTGCCTGACCGCTCCGAGGGCGATCACGCGCTTCTCCGCCTCGGCCATGTCGTCCACGGTCAGATCCAGGTGGAACTGCTGGGGGTGCTCGGAGCCGGGCCACCGCGGGGGCCGGTAGTCCGGGACGCGCTGGAAGGCGACGCGGACCTGGTCGTCACCGGCGAGCGTGACCCATTCCTCCCCCTCCTCGTACGCCACCTTCCAGCCCAGCACCTCCGCGTAGAAGGCGGCCAGGGCCTTCGGCTCCGGACAGTCGAGCACGACCGTGCGCATTCGCGCGACACCGCTCATGAGGGATGTTTCTCCTTCCTTGCAACACCGGTGAAAACCTTATACCGGTGTCGTGAGCAAAGACCAGCCGATATGGAGAGCGAATCTGCTACCCCCGCGCCGACCGCGAAAAGGGGATCGGGCAACATCTGTCACATGACCGGTGCTTTCGATGATCTTCTGGCCGCCAACGAGAAGTACGCGAGCACGTTCTCGCACTCCGGCCTCACGGGCCGGGCCGCACGCGGCCTCGCCGTCGTCACGTGCATGGACTCCCGCATCGATCCGCTCGGACTGCTCGGCCTGACGGCCGGCGACGCGAAGATCCTGCGCAACGCGGGCGCCCGGGTGACCGACGACGTCCTGCGGACCCTCGTCCTCGCCGTCTACCTGCTCGGTGTGGACCGGGTCCTGGTGATGCCCCACACCGACTGCCGGATGTCCAAGTCGACCGACGAGGACGTCCACAACCTCATCGCCGACCAGCACGGCGTCGACACCCGCAGTCTGGAGTTCCAGACCGTTCCCGACCAGCCGGCGGCGCTGCGGCACGACATCACCCGCATCAAGTCCAGCCCGTACCTGCCCGCCGATCTCGTCGTCGGCGGCGCGCTGTACGACGTGCACACGGGGAGGCTGCAGCCTATCGAGATCTGATCCCGCCTCACGGAGGGGGTGCGGCCGGCGCGAGGACGGAACCCGGGATGGCGGTTATGACGTTCTCCTGGCGACGAACGAGAATATGACCTCTCCGCCACTCCACCCCCAGGAGCCCATATGCGCAGCCGCACCCCCTCCGCCCCGTCCGGCGGCGCCTCCCGCCGGTCGTACCGCGGGCTCGCCACCGTCCTGATCCTCGCGCTCATCGTGATCGGAGTGCCGGCCCTGTACGGCGCCTTCCAGGGGTTCGAGCGCACCAGCGGCGGCGAGGTGGCGGTCGTCCGCGACGGCGGCCCGCTGGACGACAACAAGGTCCGTCAGATCATCGACCCCGGCTCCGGGGTCACCTGGATCGGCTGGTGGTCGCAGATGCACCGCTACCCCGCCCAGCAGCGGTTCTACACGATCACCTCCGACAAGGGCCACGGCGAGAGGTCCGGCGTCGACGTGGTGAACGTGCCGAGCGGCGACGGCGTCAACATGGGCATCGAGGGCACGCTCTACTTCGGCCTCAACCTCGACCACGAGACGTTGAAGTCGTTCGACGACAAGTTCGGCACCCGGAAGTTCCGCAGCACCAACGGCGGGACCTACTACCCCTGGCAGGATGACGAGGGCTGGTCGGCGTTCCTCGACCAGATCATCCGGCCGGTGATCGACAACGACCTGCGCACGCAGATCAACAACTTCCGCTGCGCCGAACTCGTCTCCTCCTGCGCCCTCGTGCAGAACAACAGCAGCCAGCAGGGCGGGGGCACACCGCAGCAGGGCAACAACGCGAACATCGCCAAGATCCAGAACGCGGTCAACACGAGCCTGGCCGAGGACCTCAAGGCGACGCTCGGCGCCGACTACCTCACCGGCATCCACTTCAACCTCTCCCGGGTGACCCTGCCCACGGAGGTCCAGGAGGCGGTGAACCAGGCGCAGGCGGCGTTCGCGAAGGTCACCGAGGCGCAGGCGAAGGTCGCCCAGGCCCGCGCCGAGGCGGACGCCAACAAGGCCCGGCAGGACGGCTACAACAAGTGCCCCACCTGCGCGGAGATCGAGAAGCTCAAGGCCCTGCCCCAGGGCATCACGGTCTACGCGCCGGGCAATACTGGTGGCGTCGCTCTGCCCACCAAGTAGTCTGCCCACCAAGTGACAGGGTCGTGATCCGATGCGCCTGCTGACCCTTCCGGTGACGCTCATCGTGCTCGCCGTGCTCCTCTACCTGCTCTTCGCGGTCGTACGCCGGTCGGGGCCGGCGTCCCGGCGGAGCGTGGGCGGCCCTCCCCGCTGGGAGGCCGACACGGTCATGGAGAACGGCTGGACCCTGATCGTGGTGCGCAAGGTCGCCCCCGGCAGGAACGGCCCGGTGGAACTGACCAGGCAGACGGTCCGCGCCATCGCCGACGACGATCCCGACTGGGACGAGCGCTACCGGGAGGGCATGCTGGAGGCCCGCAACCGCGTCAGCACCCTGGAGATCGAGTCCGGCTGACGCCCCCGCCTCCGCCGTACGGCCCGAGTCGTCACCCATCAGGTCCGCCGACGGGATGGGCGACGGGGTGAGCGACGGTGCCGGTGCGATCGGGATCGCACCGGCACCCGCGCGTCAGGCCGCCGCGGTCCCCGGCGGCGGCCGCAGGGCCGCTCCCGCCATGTGCAGGGTGAGCTCCTGCACGAGGTCGTCCATGCTCTGTCCGGTCTGTGCCCGCACCAGCGACAGGGCCAGTTCGGCGAGCAGACAGAACCCCTGCAATCGCGCCTGGTCGTCGGGGAAGCCGGCCAGCAGCGCTTCGGCGCCCGCGAGGTCACCGCGGTGCTTGGCCGCGATGACGCCGGCGGCCTGCTGGCCGTGCTCGAACAGCCGGGCCGGGTCCGGGGGAGTCATCGCAGTCCGGGAATCACCGGGCCCGCCGCCCGCGCGGCGGTGAAGCGGGCGGCGACGTCGGCCCAGTCGACGAGATTCCACAACCGGTCGACGTAGTCCGGGCGCACGTTTCGGTACTGCAGGTAGTAGGCGTGTTCCCAGGCGTCGAAGACCAGGATCGGCGTGGAGCCCTGCCCGACGTTGCCGTGATGATCGTAGACCTGCTCCACGATCAGCCGCCCGCCCAGCGGCTCCCAGGCCAGCACGCCCCAGCCGGAGCCCTGCACCGTCTTCGTGGCCGTGGACAGCTGTCCGGCGAACGCGTCGAAGGAGCCGAAGTGCTCGTCGATCGCCGCAGCCAGCTCACCGTCGGGGCGGTCTCCGCCGTCCGGAGACAGGTTGTTCCAGAAGATCGAGTGCAACACGTGCCCGGACAGATTGAACGCCAGGGTCTTCTCCAGCCCGACCAGTGCGGCGTAGTCACCCTTGTCGCGGGCCTCGGCGAGCTGGTCCAGGGCGTCGTTGCTGCCCTTGACGTAGGCGGCGTGGTGCTTGCTGTGGTGCAACTCCAGGATCTCGCCCGACATCGCCGGCTCCAGCGCCCCGTAGTCGTACGGCATGTCCGGCAGCGTGTACGCGCCCATCACGATCCTCCACTTGTTGCGAATAACCTGCTATTGCGAACTACTTGCAATAAGTACCCTATCGAGAATGACTCCACCGGTTCCACCTCCCGCAACCGGGAACTCGGGCACTCCGTCACCTGCCCCTCACCCTCCGCAACATTACCTATTGACTTGGTAGGAATCATCGGCAAAGGTGGGGTCGACGACGACAGCGATCGAGAAGGGCACCCAGATGAGCGTCACCGACGAACTCCTCGCCAACGCCGAGCGGTACGCCGCCGGGTTCGACAAGGGGCACCTGCCGCTGCCGCCCGCCCGGGGCGTGGCGGTCCTCGCCTGCATGGACGCCCGGCTCAACCCGTACGGCCTGCTCGGGCTGAGCGAAGGCGACGCGCACGTGATCCGCAACGCCGGCGGCGTGGTGACGGCCGACGAGCGGCGCAGCCTGGCGATCAGCCAGCGCCTGCTCGGCACCCGGGAGATCATCCTCATCCACCACACCGACTGCGGCATGCTGACCTTCACCGACGACGGCTTCCGGCGGGACATCGAGGCCGAGGTCGGGATCAAGCCCGACTGGGCCGCCGAGGCGTTCCCCGACCTGGACGCGGACGTCATCCAGTCGATCAACAGGATCACGGCCGACCCGTTCATCCCGCACAAGGACTCGGTGCGGGGATTCGTCTACGAGGTCGAGACCGGGCGCCTGCGCGAGGTCAAGCCCTGACACGGTCGCCGGCGGTCATGGCCGCGTCCGGTGAGTGACCGCTTCCGGACACCGCGTGGCAGATCGGCCCGGAGCCGGCCGGGTAGGGATGCAGGGGTCCGCACCTCCTCCCCCGGTAAAGGACGCCCCCCATGAACGCTCCGCTCAGACGCGCGCTCACGATCTGCGCCGCCGCCGTGCTGGTGACCGGCGTCACCGCGGCGCCCGCCGCGGCCCTGGACGCCAACTACACCTGCACGAGCGGCACCCGGTACCTGATGTCCGACCTGCTGGGCTACTACATCTTCGGCAGCGGCTGCACCGGGTCGGGCACCGGCACCTGGGGAACCGTCACCATCCCGTCCGGGAGCTACTTCTGCCAGAACGTGGGCTACTTCCCGGAGGCCGACTTCCTCAGCGCCCAGCGCTGCTGACAGGGCGGGGCTGACCCGGCGCCCCCGGCGGGCGTCGGGTCAGGCGTCGATGGCGTCGCGGTCCACCTCGGCGGCGCTGCCGATGATGAACTCGCGCCGCGGGCCCACGTCGCTGCCCATGAGGAGGCTGAAGATGCGCTCGGCCTCCTCCACGTCCTCGATCCGCACCCGGCGCAGGACGCGGTGGCGGGGGTCCATCGTCGTCTCGGCGAGCTGGTCGGCGTCCATCTCGCCGAGGCCCTTGTAGCGCTGCACCGGGTCCTTCCAGCGCTTGCCGCGCCGCTCCAGGTCGCGCAGGACCTTGTGCAGTTCCGCGTCGCTGTAGGTGTAGACGTACTTGTCCTGACCGCGCCCCGGGTTGGTGACCTCGATGCGGTGCAGCGGCGGCACCGCGGCGAACACCCGCCCGGCCTCGACCATCGGCTTCATGTACCGGTGGAAGAGCGTCAGCAGCAGGCACCGGATGTGCGCGCCGTCCACGTCCGCGTCGGCCATCAGGATGATCTTGCCGTACCGGGCCGACGCGATGTCGAACGAACGCCCGGAGCCCGCGCCCACCACCTGGATGATCGCGGCGCACTCGGCGTTCTTGAGCATGTCGGCGACCGACGCCTTCTGCACGTTGAGGATCTTGCCGCGGATCGGCAGCAGCGCCTGGAACTCCGAGTCGCGGGCCAGCTTCGCGGTGCCCAGCGCGGAGTCGCCCTCCACGATGAACAGCTCGCTGCGGTCCACGTCGTCACTGCGGCAGTCGACGAGCTTGGCGGGCAGCGCCGAGTTCTCCAGGGCCGACTTGCGCCGCTGGTTGTCCCGGTGCTCCCGGGCCGCGATGCGGGCCTTGGCGGCGGCGACGACCTTCTCCAGGACCGCGCGCAGCTGCTGCTTCTGCCCCCGCTTGGGGCTGGCGAACAGCGCCTTGAGCTCACGGGAGACGACGTGGGCGACGATCCGGCTGGCCGCCGAGGTGCCGAGCACCTCCTTGGTCTGGCCCTCGAACTGCGGCTCGGGCACCCGCACGGTGACGACCGCGGTCAGGCCTTCGAGGATGTCCTCCTTGGTGACCGGCTCGTCGCCGTTCTTCAGCAGCCGGGTCTCCCGGAGCTGCTCGTTGACCGTGCGCACCAGCGCCCGCTCGAACCCGGCGACGTGGGTGCCGCCCTTCGGCGTGGCGATCACGTTCACGAAGGAGCGGACGGTCGTGTCGTAGCCCTTGCCCCAGCGGATCGCGACGTCGGCCGTGAGCTCCCGCTCGACCTCCGTCGACGTCATGTGGCCCTGGTCGTCGAGCACGGGGACGGTCTCGTGGAAGTGGCCCACGCCCTGCAGCCGCATCACCTCGCACACCGCCTCGTCCCTGGCGAGGAACTCGGTGAACTCGCTGATGCCGCCGTCGAAGCGGAAGGTCTCCTCGGCCGGCTCCTCGCCCCGGCTGTCCCGGACGACGAGGGTGAGCCCCGGCACCAGGAACGCCGTCTGGCGCAGCCGCACGTGGATCTCGTCGAGCGAGACCTCGGCCTCGGGCAGGAAGATCTGGCGGTCGGCCCAGAAGCGCACGCGGGTGCCGGTGAGCGCGCGGGGGGCGGCGCCGCCGTCGCGCAGGCCGGACTTCTTGCGGAACTTCGCCGTGGGGCCGTCGCCGTCGAACAGGCCGGGCACTCCCCGCCGGAAGCTGATCTGGTGGATCCGGCCGTCGCGGTCGACCTCGACGTCGAGGCGCGAGGACAGCGCGTTGACCACCGAGGCGCCCACGCCGTGCAGGCCGCCCGAGGCGCCGTAGGAGCCGCCGCCGAACTTGCCGCCCGCGTGGAGCTTGGTGTAGACCAGCTCGACTCCGGCCAGGCCGGTCTTGGGCTCGACGTCGACGGGGATGCCGCGCCCGTCGTCGCGCACCTCGATCGACCCGTCGCGGTGCAGTTCGACCTCGATCCGGGTGCAGAAGCCGCCCAGCGCCTCGTCGACCGCGTTGTCCACGATCTCCCACAGGCAGTGCATGAGGCCGCGTGTGTCGGTGGAGCCGATGTACATCCCCGGGCGCTTGCGGACGGCCTCGAGGCCTTCGAGCACAGAGAGATGACGGGCGGTGTACCCCGTCTCCGCGCGAACCGCAGTCACACCCAACTCCCACTTATCAATCGAACACGCGTACGCAGCTTAACGCCACTTCTGTTTGTACGCGTACAAGCTTGCCAGGCACAGCGGGTTGACCGGCACTTCGGCTGTGATCCCCGTCACTTCCAGGGGCATTCTGCTCTGGGCGTAGCCGCGCCATGATTGGGAACGCCCGCATCCGGTTAGATGTTGTCCCAAGTGACTGACGCCAACGACCCCGCATCCGTGGGGCGACCCGAAAGGCGATACGTGACTGGAGCTCTCGCCCCCGCCAAGCCGCTGACGGCCCTGGACCGGTGTGACCGGTGCGGTGCTCAGGCCTACATCCGCGCTACCCTGCCCGTGGGCGGGGAGCTGCTGTTCTGCGCCCACCACGGGCGTCAGCACGTGGCTGTACTGCGCGGCAAAGGTGCTGAGATCCAGGACGAGTCGGCCCGACTCTCCGCATCCCCCGCGACCGCCCCTGACGGCGAGCGCTGACCCCCATAGACGGCGTGCCGGAGCAGCACGACGACGACGTCGGCTCGGTGCGCCGTCACCATAGATTCCCAGATTCCCCGTCCGTCTCCATGCCGTACCTGACCTGACCGCGGCGCCCGTCAGGGCCGCACGCGGTAGTGGTAGCGGCCGGCCACGCCGAAGCCCTCCCGCTCGTAGAGCGCGCGGGCCGCGGCGTTGGCCTCCGTGACCACCAGGTAGGCGCTGTCCGCGCCTTGCCGCCGTCCCCAGGCGGCGAGGGCGCGCAGCACGGCTCTGCCCAGCCCGCACCGCCTGGCGCGCGGTTGGACCGCCATGCAGTAGATCCCCAGCCAGCGGCCCTGCGGCACGCCCCGGCCCACCGCGTTCCTGTCCTCGTTCCCGTCGGCGTCCACGTCCGGGTGGCCGCCGAGGAGGACGTAGCCGGCGGGCACCCCCGTGACGATCCGCTCGGCCCACACCCGCGCCGGGACGTCCCCGGCGGCGTTGTGCCGCCCGCCGTCCACGCTCCACCAGGTGCGCAGCCACCGCTCGGACGGCGCGCCCGCCACCTCCACCACGCCCTCGTCCGGCGTATCGGCGGACAGCGGCCCGGTCATCACCAGGGTGGGGTCCACCAGCCGGTATCCCCGGCGGTCGAGTTCCTCGTCGAGTCCCGGCGTCGCGCCCATGCCCACGGAGAACACGCACGGCAGGCCGGCTCCCGCGTAGAAGCGCTCGGCCCGGTCCACCGCCTCCGGCAGGTCCGCCCGCTCCCCCAGCGGCAGCACCGAGTTGGCCCGCTTCGTCACCCCGCCGGCGTGGCGGTAGACCCAGCTTCCCTCCGCGGCCCGTCCCGGCGCCGGCCACGCCTCGTCCACCAGCAGGTCGAACTGCGCCAGATCCCGACTCACCCGCCGCAGCCTAGTGCCCCGCGCCGCCCGCGTTCAGGTCACGACCGGCGGGAAGCCCTACCCGGGCTCGGGCGGGGCGTAGCCGAGCACGTGCTCGCGGAGCAGGACGCCCACCTCGGGGTCGCCCCGCTCGAACGCGTCCACGAGAGGTTCGTGGTCGGCGGCGTTCTCGTGCGGGCGCATCCGGAACAGGCGGATCGACAGGTGGGTCCACACCTCGATGCCGAGCGACTCCCACACCGACAGCAGCACCGCGTTGCCCGAGGCTTTCACGATCTCCCGGTGGAAGGCGACGCCATGCCGCACCTGGTCGTGCAGGGAACCGGTGTCCGCCGCGTCGTGCAGGCGGCGCAGATGCGTACGCAGCGACTCCACGCGGGGCGTGCCCAGCCGGACGGCGGTCTCCTCCAGGCCCGCCCGCACCTGGTACACCTCACGCAGATCGCTCCGGGTGAGCCTGCGGACCCGCGCGCCCTTGTTGGGCGCCGACTCGATGAGCCTGAGGGCCTCCAGTTCGCGCAACGCCTCGCGCACCGGCGCCTGGCTGACGCTCAGCTCGGCGGCCATGCGCCGCTCGACGAGGCGGTCACCGGGCTTCCATCGGCCGTTGATCAGGCCGTCGAGCACGGCTTGCCGGATCTGGTCGCGAAGCGGCGACCGCACGACGGGTTCCACGAGACCGATGATAGGCGGCGGGGGGATACATCCTATGATCGATCATAGGGTGTTTTAATGGATTCATGGACGCAGACCTGAACCCCCAGGAGACCGCCGAATGGCTCGAATCCCTTGAGGCGGTGCGCCGTGTGGCTGGTCCCGAACGGGCCGACTACCTGCTGAGGCGGCTGGCCACGACCACCCGCTACCTCAACACCGTGCCGACCTCCGAGGAGCCCGTCTACCCGGGTGACCTGGAGCTGGAGGCACGCATCGCCGCGTACGACCGGTGGAACGCCGCAGCGATGATCACCAGGGGAAGCCGCCTGGGGCTCGGCGGCCACCTGGCGACCTACGCCTCGGCCGCCTGGCTGTACGAGGTGGGCTTCAACCACTTCTTCCACGCCGGCCACGACCAGGTCTACTTCCAGGGCCACGCCTCCCCGGGCGTCTACGCCCGGGCCTTCCTGGAGGGCAGGCTGAGCGAATCCCAGCTCGACCTGTTCAGGCGCGAGCCCGAGGGCGGGCTGCCGTCGTACCCGCATCCGCGGTCCATGCCGGACTTCTGGCAGTTCCCCACCGTCTCCATGGGGCTCGGGCCGCTCAACGCGATCTACCAGGCCAGGTTCAACCGCTATCTGCACAACCGCGGCATCAAAGACACTTCACGCAGCCACGTGTGGGCCTTCCTGGGCGACGGCGAGATGGACGAGCCGGAGTCCACGGCCGCCCTCACCCTGGCCGCCCGCGAAGGGCTCGACAACCTCACGTTCGTGATCAACTGCAACCTCCAGCGGCTCGACGGCCCGGTGCGGGGCAACACGCGCATAGTGCAGGAGCTGGAGAGCGTCTTCAGGGGCGCGGGCTGGCACGTCGTCAAGGCGCTGTGGGGCCGGGAATGGGACGGGCTGCTGGGCTCGGACGAGCTGGTGGCCCGGCTGGGCGAGGTGCCGGACGGGCAGTTCCAGACGTTCGCCGCCTCGACGGGCTCCTACATCAGGGAGCGGCTGTTCCAGGGACTGGACGTGCCCTGCTCGGACGAGGACCTGCGGCGCGTCGTCGGCGGGTCGCGGGCGGGCCACGAGCCTCGGAAGGTGTACGCGGCCTACCGCAGGGCCCTGGACAACCGGGGCGCGCCCACGGTGATCCTCGTGCAGACGGTGAAGGGCTGGACCCTCGGCACGGGGATCGAGGCGCGCAACGCCAACCACCAGATGAAGAAGCTGACCCAGGACGAGTTCCGCGCCCTGCGCGACCGGCTCGGCCTGCCGGTGCCGGACGAGGCCCTCGACGGCGACCTGCCGCCGTACCTGCATCCCGGGCCGGACTCGCCGGAGGCGAGGTACGCCGCCGAGCGGCGCCGCGACCTGGGCGGGCCCGTCCCACGCCGCACGGTCTCCCACGCCCCGCTGCCGGCCCCGGGCGAGACGGCGTTCCGGGCCCTGGAGAAGGGCTCGAAGCAGCCGGTGGCGACGACGATGGCCTTCGTCCGCCTCGTCAAGGACCTGATGAAGGAGCCGGAGACGGGACGCCGCTGGGTGCCGATCGTGCCGGACGAGGCCAGGACGTTCGGCATGGAGTCGCTGTTCCCCACGGCCAGGATCTATTCGCCTCTGGGCCAGCGCTACGAGTCCGTCGACCGGGACCTGCTGCTGTCGTACAAGGAGGCGGCCGACGGGCAGATCCTGCTGGAAGGCATCACCGAGGCCGGGTCGATGGCGTCGTTCACGGCCGCGGCCTCCAGCTACGCCACCCACGGCGAGGTCATGATCCCCTTCTACATCTTCTACTCGATGTTCGGCTGGCAGCGCACCGGAGACCAGATGTGGGCGCTGGCCGACCAGCTCGGCCGCGGGTTCCTCGTCGGCGCGACCGCCGGCCGGACCACGATGACCGGGGAGGGCCTGCAGCACGCCGACGGGCACTCGCAGCTCCTCGCCTCCGCCAACCCCGCGTGCCTGGCCTACGATCCCGCCTTCGCGTACGAGGTGGGAACGATCGTGCGTGAGGGGCTCCGGCGCATGTACGGCCCCGACGGCGAGGACGTGTTCTACTACCTGACCGTCTACAACGAGCCGCAGCCCCAGCCTCCTATGCCCGAGGGATCCGAGGAGGGCATCCTCCGGGGCATCTACCGGCACGCCGCCGGCGGCGGTGACGCTCACCTGCTGGCCAGCGGCACCGCGGTCCACTGGGCGATGGACGCACAGCGACTGCTCCGGGAGGAGTACGGCGTGGGCGTGGACGTGTGGTCCGTGACCTCCTGGAGCGAGCTTCGCCGCGACGCCATGACCACGACGGGTGTGCCCTACATCCGGCAGGCCCTGGCCGGGACCTCGGGGCCGGTGATCGCGGTCAGCGACTGGATGCGCGCGGTGCCGGACCAGATCAGCCCCTGGATCGACCGGCCGTGGACCTCGCTCGGCACCGACGGGTTCGGGCTGTCGGGCACCCGCGAGGCGGTCCGCAGGCATTTCGGGGTGGATCCGCGCTCGATCGCGGAGGCCGTGCTCAAGGCGGTGGAGACCGGGCGCGAGTGAGGGAACCCATCCGTCCGAGACAGCGCCCCGAGCGGAAACCTCTCCGGTGGGGGCGCAGTAAGCTGCGGAATCGTGCTCATCCTGCTGCCTCCGTCGGAGGGGAAGGCCGAGCGGGGGACCTCCCGCGTCCGCCGGCTGAGCTTCCCCGAACTCGCCGGCCCGCGCGAGAAGGTCCTCGACGCCCTCGTGTCGCTCTGCCACACGCCCGAGGCGCGCGACGTGCTGGGCCTGTCGGACGGGCAGGCCGGTGAGATCGAGCGCAACCGGGGGCTGCCCGCGGCGCGCACGCTGCCCGTCGCCGACCTCTACACGGGCGTGCTGTACGACAACCTCGGTCTCGGCACCCTCTCCCCCGAGGCGCGGCGGCGGGCCGACCGGAGGATCGTCGTCTTCTCCGGCCTGTGGGGCCTGCTGCGCCCCTCCGACCGGGTGCCGCCGTACCGGCTGTCCATGGGCGTACGGCTGCCGCCGATGGGCGGTCTGGCCGCGTTCTGGCGGCCGTCGATCAGTGCGGTGCTCGTCGCGACGAAGGGCCTGGTGGTGGACATGCGGTCGGCGACGTACGCCGCCGCCTGGCAGCCCGGCGAGCGCGGCGTGGCCGTACGGGTGCTCAGGGAGGCGGCCGGGAAGCGGACGGTCGTCAGCCACATGGCGAAGGCCACGCGCGGCGTGGTCGCCCGCTCGCTGGTGGAGACCCCGGACCGGCCGCGTACGGCCGGCGACCTCGCCGACCTGCTGGCGGGTCTGGGGCACCGGGTCGAGCTGGCCGCGCCCGCCGGAGGGAACCGGCCGCGGACCCTCGACGTGATCGTGGACGAGTGAGTCAGAGGTTGAGCCGGGCGCAGGCCCGGCGGTACTGCTGACCGGGGTCGCCGAGATGTGACCAGGGCAGGCGGCTGAAGCGGCCGCCGGTCCTGCTCAGGTGCGCGCGGGCTGGGCGGCGCAGGTCCGCCAGGAAGAAGGCGGCGCCGAAGGCGTTGTGCGCCTCGATCGACCGGGGATGCGCGCCGCCGAGCCGCCGCTCCGACCAGTGCCCGGCGGCCGAGACGATCTCGCGCTGCGCCTCGAAGGGGAACCATCCTCCCCGGGACATCGGCGTCCGGCCCGCGGCGATGATCTCGAAGTGGGCCAGCGGTACCAGAGCCGGGAGCGGGCTGCCCTCGGGGGCGTGCGCAGCTGCCGAGCGGGCGAAGGCGAGCGTCTCCTGGGCGGAGCCGCCCCAGCCCGGCGACAGGGTGATCAGGCGGGCCACCGCCGCCGAGTAGAGCGACGGCCACCGCCTGGAGCACTCGTGCCAGACCGCGTCCTTGTCGGTCCGCGGCCGGTCCAGCCCGACGGCCAGCCACATCAGGCACTCCCACGGCACCGGGTCGCCGGGAGCGAGCGCCGCCGCGGCCAGCAGCGGCTGTCTCGCGCCCTCCATCGCCGACTGGTAGGCGTGCAGCCGGTCCGCCTGCACGGCTCTGGCCCGCACGTCGGGCCGCAGTTCCCAGGCCTCCTCCAGCCGGGTCCGCCCCAGCCACAGCCAGAGGTCGGGGTTGCCCTGGTCGTAGGCGAGCGGCGCCTCGATGGACCGGCTCGCGCCGACGAGGGCGCGTGACAGCGCCTCCACCCGAAGTGACCGTACCTCCGGGTCGCCCCTGCTCGTGGCGAGAGCGGCGATCGCCGGTCCGATGTCTCCCCGCCGGGCGGATTCGACCGCCTCGTCGAGGATGGTGTCCGCCCACGGGCGGTCCGGGATCATTCGTGGCCCCCGAGCACGCGCCCGATCCACTTCGATCACTCCCATGAGGCGCGAGCCTAGGAGCGACAGCGTGCCCGTGGTGCTACCACGATGTTACGGAAAAGTTAATCGTCCCCCGGCCTTCCCCGCGGGGCCGAAGGACGATCGACTCGTGTCTCAGTCGAGGTAGTCGCGCAGCACCTGGGACCGGGACGGGTGGCGCAGCTTGGACATCGTCTTCGACTCGATCTGGCGGATCCGCTCGCGGGTCACGCCGTAGACCTTCCCGATCTCGTCGAGGGTTTTCGGCTGCCCGTCGGTGAGGCCGAACCGCATCGACACCACGCCCGCCTCCCGCTCCGACAGCGTGTCGAGAACGGAGTGCAGCTGCTCCTGCAGCAGCGTGAAGCTGACCGCGTCGGCCGGGACGATGGCCTCGGAGTCCTCGATGAGGTCGCCGAACTCGCTGTCGCCCTCCTCGCCCAGCGGCGTGTGCAGGGAGATCGGCTCGCGGCCGTACTTCTGCACCTCGATGACCTTCTCAGGGGTCATGTCGAGCTCGCGGGCCAGCTCCTCGGGCGTGGGCTCGCGGCCGAGGTCCTGCAGCATCTGCCGCTGGACCCGGGCCAGCTTGTTGATCACCTCGACCATGTGGACCGGGATGCGGATGGTCCGCGCCTGGTCGGCCATGGCCCTGGTGATCGCCTGCCGGATCCACCACGTGGCGTACGTGGAGAACTTGTAGCCCTTGGTGTAGTCGAACTTCTCGACCGCGCGGATCAGGCCCAGGTTGCCCTCCTGGATCAGGTCCAGGAACAGCATGCCGCGCCCGGTGTACCGCTTGGCCAGCGACACGACCAGTCGGAGGTTGGCCTCCAGCAGGTGGTTCTTGGCGCGGTGGCCGTCCTCGGCGATCCACTCCAGCTCGGCGCGGACGTCGACCGGGAGGTTGTCGGCCTCCTGGGCGAGCTGCTCCTCCGCGAACAGGCCGGCCTCGATCCGCTTGGCGAGCTCGACCTCCTGCTCGGCGTTGAGCAGGGGCACCTTGCCGATCTGCTTGAGGTAGTCCTTCACCGGGTCGGCGGTGGCGCCGGCCGCCGCGACCTGCGCGACGGGCGCGTCGTCATCGTCGTCGGTGAGGATCAGCACCTCGTCCTCGGACTGCACGAGCGCCTCGGCCTTGGGCTCCTCGCCCTCGGTCTCGGCCTCGGTCTCGGTCTCGGCCTCCTCGGTCTCCGCCTCGGACTCGATCTCGACGTCCTCGACGTCCAGCTCGAAGTCCTCGATGTCGACGTCACCTTCGAGGTCGATGTCCTCCTCGTCCTCGGCGACGTCGGCGGACTTGGGCTTGGAATCGGCCTTGGGCGCCTTGCCCTCGGGACCGGCGGCGGGGGCCGCCGGGGCGGCCGCGGGCGCGGCCTTCTTGGGCGGGGCGGGCTTGGCCGCCGCCGCGGCGGGCTTGGCCGGGGCGGCCTTCTTCGCCGCCGGCTTGGCGGGGACGGGCTTGGCGGCCGGCGCGGAGTCGGTCACCACGGCGGTGACGGTCTCCGGCTGCGACTCCTTGGCCGCCGCGGACTTGGTGGTCTTCTTGACGGGCGCGGTGGTGCGGCGCTTGGCTTGACCTCGAGAACGCTTGGGAGCCGCGGAGTCGGCGGCCGTCACCACGACGGTCACGCCCTCCTTGCTGAGGCTTCGCAGGAATCCAGCGGCTTGCGACATCGGGATGTCCGCTTCCTCGAAGGCCTTGCGGACATCCTCGGACTCGAGGAAACCCTGCGAGCGCCCACGCTCGAGGAGCTGCTGAATCACTGGCTCGTTCAGCTCCGACGGCTTCGAGCGAGTCGAACTTGCAGGCGACACGAACACCTCTCGAACGAACGCATGGCGAGAATGGACCCAGGTTCTTCTTCTTTTCCGGTGGTGTGGTCGCGCGAACCGCGACATGCCATTGTGGCACGCCAAGGTCCGTGATACGGCCGCGTCCCGCCGGTTGCCCCTCCACCCTAGGCCGACCGAGAGACTACTGCGTACGGACGGAGGTCACTGATACCCGAAAGCAACCGTTATGACTGTTTCATTCAGTCACTCTTCGTGGCCGGTGGGACGTGGACCGCGAGTACCGTTACGTCGTCATCCTGTTCATACCCGGACAGCATGCGCTCCACCAGGAAATCGAGCAGCATATGTGGACTGGCCACGACTTCCGGCGGCGCTTCGGCCACGACGCTTGAGAGTTCCCTGAGCCCGGCGTCCAGACCGCGCTTGCGGTTCTCCACGAGCCCGTCCGAGTACAGCACGGCCGTGTGCCCCGGAGGGACGCAGAACCGGTACTGCTTGCGGCTGGTGGCCCAGCCGAGCGGCGTGCCCGGCTCGGTCTCGTGCAGCAGGCCGACGCCCTGCGGCGAGACCAGCAGCGGCGGCGGGTGACCGGCCAGGGCCAGCGTGCCCTCCCCGGTTCCAGGCTCGACGACCATGTACGCCAGCGTCGTGACCTGCTCTTCCTCCTCGGTGGCCTCGAAGACCCGGTCCAGCCCGGTGAGCACCGCCGCGGGCGGCGGGTTGGTCAGGGCGAGGGCCCGCATGGCGTTGCGGATCCGGCCCATTCCCGCGGCGGCCTTGACGCCCTTGCCCATGACGTCGCCGACGACGGCCGCGACCCGCCCGTCCTGCAGGACGAACGCGTCGTACCAGTCGCCGCCGACCTGCACGTGGCGGGAGCCGGAGCGGAAGCGCTGGGCCAGCTTCAGGCCGCTCACCACCGGCAGCCGGTCGGGCAGCAGGCTCCGCTGCAACGTTTCAGCAGTCCGGTGCTCACGCTCGAACAGCGTGGCCCGCTCGACCGCGAGCGCGCACTGACCGGCGAGCGCCTCCAGGAAGACGCCGTCCTCCTGCGAGATCTTCTGCGACCGGTTGAACGAGAACCGCAGCGCGCCGAGCGCACGACCGGCCGCGAGCAGCGGCAGGCCCACCCAGGCCCGCTCCTCGGTCTGCTCCAGGAACTTGGCGATCTGCGTCTCGTCGGCGCCGGCGTCGACCAGCTGGATGCGCAGGCTGTCCAGGGACTCGGCGAAGACGGGCCTGCGGCTGTTCACCGCCATGGTCATGACGCTGGGGTGGGCGAGGTCGATGTCCTCGCCCGGCGCGTCGGGGGTGCCACCGCTGTTGATCACCTTCAGGGTGGCCCTGTTGTCGTCGAGCAGAGCCACGGCCGAGTGGTCGGCGGCCAGCGCCGTCCGCCCGACGTCGATGATCACCTGCACCACCTGCTCGACCGTCAGCGCCTCGGCGAGCTGCGCCGTCGCGCCCTGGAGCCGGGCCGTGCGCAGGGCGGCCGCGCCGAGCTGGTCGGTCAGGCGTCCCCGCATGTCCTCGGCCTCGCGCTGCGGCGTGACGTCGGTGTTCGCGCCGACCCACTCCACCACGCGGCCGAGCCGCATGATCGGGACGGCCCGCACCTCGAAGTGCCGGTAGCCGCTGGCCCGGGTGCGCACCCGGTAGCTCCACTCGAACATCGTCCGGCCGCGCAGCGCCTCGCGCCACGCCTCGTCGGTGCCGGGGCGGTCGTCCGGGTGCACCGCCTCCAGCCAGCCGTGCGCGAGGTACTCCTCCAGGCCCTGGCCGGTGACGGCCCGCCACTGGGGCGCGTCCTCGATCACCCCGCCGTTCGGCGAGGTGATCCAGACGAGCTGCTGCTGCGACTCCACGAGAGAGCGGTAGCGTTCCTCGCTGCGCTCCAGCACTTCCTTGTTCATCTGCCGTTCGGTCAGGTCCACCCCGAACAGGGCGGTCCCGAGGACGCCGTCGTCACCGCGGAGCGGGAAGAACGACACGGTCCAGTGCCGCGCGTCGCCGTTCTCCGCCCTGGTCGGGTACGGCTGGTCGGTGACCGGCAGGCCCTCGTCGGCGATCCTGCGCAGCGCCGACTCGATCAGCGCGGTCAGATCGGCCGGCAGCAGCTCGGCCGGGAGGCGGTCGAGATGCAGCTCGACAGGATGACCGGTCAACTCGGTGAAGGTCGAGTTGACTCGGACGAACCGCCCCGAAGGGTCGAAAAACGCGAAGGCGAAGGGCGCCTCCGACATCAGGCCTCTGAAGAGGTCGGAGTCTGAGATGTCCAAACCGGACTCCCGGGGCCGGGGCACGGAGGTTTCGGCGCTCATGGTCGGCACCTCCGTCGCGTGCCAGCGTCTCCCACGAGGCACATCTCCATAACTGTGTTTGGTAGCGCGATCTGCCCTACATCATCGGCGATCGGCATGCGCGGACGGAAGCCCCGCCAGCCATGCGGTCAACGCATCCTGTCAAAAGACCGGCACCTCGCGCAGGAAGATCCGGCCTACTTCTTGGCCGCCCGCTTCGCCTCCTGCTTGGTCGTGGGGACCGGTCGCAGGCTCTCGGCGTCGGCCGGGCCATCGTAGTGCTCGGAGAGGTGGGCCGCGAGTGCCCGGACGCGGGCCGTCGTCGCCCCTGGACACCGGTGGACGGCGAGCAGGGCGGCGAACTGGCAGGGAGCATGACGAACGGAGGGTTGACACAGCCGCGGAAAGAGGTGGAATTGGGGGCGGCAGGTCCCCATTCAGCGAGGAATGCAGTCGATGCCCGTACTCGCAGCACGAATCGATGGCGGCCCATCGCCGGAGCCGAGGCTCCGGGAGCTGGTGGAACCGGTGGTCAACCGGCTCGCCGCGGAGTTCCTGACCGTTCCCCTGTCCACCGTCGCCCGCTGCGTCGCCGACGCCTGGGCCTGCGGTGAGCACCTGGGGGTGGCGGTCACACCGGAGATCGCCGGAAGGGTGGCCCGTGAGCGCCTCCTGGGACTGGTGAACTCGGCGCCGCCTTCCCGGCGCTGAGGCGCCGTAAGGCGCGCCGGCGGCGGCCGTACGGCACGGCAGGGGCGGGAGCGGCAGATAACGGGGAAGTCACCGGGCCGCGTTCATGGTGCCCTTCCCGGCGGGAATGCGAGAAGGTGGTGACCGTGAGCGAGCGGAGCGAGATCTCGTGAGTCACCGGCGCCGACGTGACCCCCGGGGGACCCGGCCGCCGGACGACGTGTTCGCGGAGATGCTGCTGGCGGCCAGGGAGCTGCTGGCCGTGCGCAGTCCGCTCGACGCGGAGCTCATGGTCTCCGACATGCTCGGCGCGTGGTGGGGCAGGCGGCTGCGCGGCGGCGACGTCGAGCAGATCCTCGGCGAGGGCCTGGTCGACTACGCGGCCAAGGCGGGCACCCCCGCGGCCCTGTCCCTGCTCGTCTCCGTCGCCTACCTCGGCACCGCCCGGCAGGCGGCCAAGGCGGAGGGCGCGGCGCTCGCGCTGATGGAGTCCGGCGTCGCCCGGCCCCGCTGGGCGGACCGCGTCGGCGCGGTCAAGCCGGCCGGCTGCTACGTCTCCAGGGACGTGTACGGCGACCAGGACACCGTGGTCTGCACCTTCGCCTACAACGGCGAGGACAGGCACGCGCTGGTCGTGGTCGTCGACTACAACATGGGCGGCATGGCCCGGGACGCCTGGGTGTCCTCCCAGGTCGACAAGCTGCTCGACCAGGCCAGGCTGGAGGCGTCCGGCAACGAGCTGCTCCGGTTCGAGGAGCTGGAGCCGCAGCAGGCGCGGGCGCTGCTGGAGTTCGCGATGAAGGCCGCCAGGGCCGCCGCGCACAACCGCAAGGGACCGAAGCTGGTCAGCGACAGCTACAGCGCCTACCACGCCTTCGCGCGGGCCCGGATCAAGGCGCTGCCGCCCGGCCGCCTGCGGCCCGCCCCCGCGCACACCGAGGCCCCCTACAGCCGCGACCGCCGCGCGATGCTGGCCGCCGAGTTCCTCGCCTCCGACGCGGCGGAGAACCTGTCGGACCCGTCGGCCGCCTCGCGGTGCGCCGACCACATCATCGAGTACGGCTGCGACCAGGACTTCGGCCGGCCGACGCGGGTCAGCCCCACCAAGTGCGAGACGTTCCTGCTGGACTGGCTGCCGCGCAAGGTCCTGCTCACCCCGGCCGAGCAGGACGCGATGCCGCACGTGCTGTCGGCGTGGGTCCGCTTCGCGGGGCCCCGGATCGGGCTGCCGGAGCAGGGCGTGCGGGCGACGCTCGACGCGGTCTGGGAGGCCATGGGCCGGTTCACCGAGGCCTACCGGGACCCGGCCACCTTCGGGCTGGACCGCTCCCTCGTGGAACGGCTCCTGCCCGACGGAGACCTGTCGGCGCTGGCCCGGCGGGCCTTCGCGTTCCCCCTCCTCCAGGGCATGCGCGGCGCGACCAACCTCGACCTGCTCAACCCGGCGGACGAGGCGGACCGGCGGATCCTGCTGGAGATCGACCACACCGGCGAGCTGGGCCGCGCCGACCTGGAGGAGCACCTGGCCTGGCACGAGGAGATCGCGAGCCGCCTGTGGGTCGGCGACCCGCCCCAGCTGTGGGAGGCCGCCCAGCGCCTGCTCGACCTCGGGCACGACCGGCACGACGTGCTGCACGTCCTGATCGAGATCGCCGAGCGCATCGGCGACCACCCGGACGAACTCGCCGCCGCCCTCGACGACATCGCCGACATCCCCGACGAACCTCCCCTCTGACCCCTGCGGCAGGATGGACATGGCCAACGGGGAGACCACCAGATGACCAGAGTGATGGATTTGAACGCCGATCTCGGGGAGGGCTACGGGATCTGGCGGCTGGGCGACGACCTGGCCCTGCTCGACCTGGTGACGAGCGCGAACGTGGCGTGCGGCTTCCATGCGGGCGACCCGCTGATCATCCGCCGGACCTGCGCGGCGGCGGTGGACCGCGGCGTGGCGATCGGCGCCCAGGTCTCCTATCGCGACCTGGCGGGCTTCGGCCGCCGGGAGATGGAGGTGGACCCGGAGGAGCTGTGCTCCGACGTGCTCTACCAGCTCGCCGCGCTCGACGGGATGGCGAGGTCGATGGGCGGGCGGGTGTCGTACGTGAAGCCGCACGGCGCCCTGTACAACCGCGCCTGCCGTGACGAGGAGCAGGCGGAGGCCGTGGTGGCGGCCGTCACGGCCTTCACCCCCGCGGTCTCGGCGCTGCCGATCCTCACGCTGCCGGGGTCGGCCCTGGCGCGGATGGCCGGCCGGCACGGCGTGCCCACGGTGGCCGAGTGTTTCGCCGACCGCGCCTACACGCCGGAGGGGACGCTGGTGCCGCGGCGGCGGCCGGGCGCGGTGCTGCACGACCCGGACGAGGTCGCGGCCCGTGCCGTGCGGATGGCCGTCGAGGGCGTGGTGACGACGATCGAGGGCGGCGAGGTGCGGGTCGGCGCCCGGTCCGTCTGCGTGCACGGGGACACGCCCGGCTCGGTGCGGATCGCCAGAGCCGTCCGGCGGGCCCTGCTGGACGCGGGTGTCGTGGTGGGGCCGTTCGCATGACCATCCGGGCGGCGGGCGAGCACGCGCTGCTGGTGGAGACCGGCTCGCTGGAGGCGGCCCACCGGCTGGACGCGCTGCTGCGGGCCGATCCCCCGCCGGGGGTGGAGGACGTCGTGCCCGGCTCGCGGACCGTGCTCGTCGTGGCCCCCGCCGCCGATCTGCCGCGCCTGGAGGCGCTGCTCGCCTCGCTCCTGCGTACGGCGCTCGCCCCGGCGGGCGCGGGCGGGCCGGGGCGGCTCGTGGAGATCCCGGTGGTCTACGACGGGGCGGACCTTGCGGAGGTCGCGGCGCTCAGCGGCCTGCCGGCCGAGGAGGTGGCCGCCAGGCACGCCGCCTCGGAGTTCACGGTGGGCTGGCTCGGGTTCGCCCCCGGCTTCGCCTACCTGATCGGCCTGGATCCGGCGCTGCACGTGCCCCGGCTGGCGGTGCCCCGCACCAGCGTGCCGCCCGGCTCGGTGGCGATCGCCGGGTCGTACTCCGCCGTCTACCCGGCGGCCTCTCCCGGCGGCTGGCGGCTGCTCGGGCGTACGGACGTGCGGGTGTGGGACGCGGCGGCCGAGCCGCCGGCGATGCTGCCGCCCGGCACGCGGGTGCGGTTCCGGCCGGAGGCGGGGCGGTGACCGCCGTCGTCGAGGTGCTGGCGCCGGGGCCGTACGCGACCGTGCAGGACCTGGGGCGGCCCGGCTACGCCCATCTGGGGGTGCCGAGATCGGGGGCGGCCGACCGGCCGAGCCTGCGGCTGGCGAACCGGCTGGTCGGCAACGCGGAGACCGCGGCGGGCATCGAGCTGACCCTCGGCGGGGCGGCGCTGCGCTTCACCGCCGGGACGTGGGTCGCGGTCACCGGGGCGCCGTGCCCGGTGGAGGCGGCCGGGCGGCCGGCCGGGACGGACGCGCCGGTGTGGGTGCCGCCCGGCGGCGTGCTGCGGTTGGGCGCGCCTCGCCGGGGCCTGCGGACCTACGTGGCGGTGCGCGACGGGATCGGCGTGGAGCGGGTGCTGGGCAGCCGCTCGACCGACTCGCTGTCGGGGATCGGGCCGCCTCCGCTGCGGGCGGGCGCGACGCTGCCGGTCGGCGCCGGGGCCGTGGCCGCCGCGATCGTCGCGGACTTCGCCGCCCCGCCGCCGCTGCCCCGCCACCCGGTCGTCCGGGTGCTGCCGGGGCCGCGCGACGACTGGTTCGTCCCGGAGGCGCTCGCGGCCCTGTGCGCGGCGGCGTACGAGGTCACGGCGGACAGCAACCGGGTCGGGGCGCGGCTGCGCGGCGCCCCGCTGGAGCGGGCCAGGTCCGGTGAGCTGGCCAGTGAGGGCATGCCGCTCGGCGCCGTCCAGGTGCCGCCGGGCGGGCAGCCGATCGTGTTCCTGGCGGATCACCCGCCGACCGGGGGTTATCCCGTCGTCGGCGTGGTCGCCACCGCCGACGTGCCGCTGGTCGCCCAGGCGCGGCCGGGCGACCTGCTGCGTTTCCGGCTGGTACGGCGGGCCGCCCGCCACCGTGAGGCGGCACACCACCGGGGGACGGCGGACCGTCCCGGCGGCGCCCGTCAGGAGGCGTAGCCGATGTCCTCGTACCTGAGGTCGTAGAAGCCGCCGGCTCCGATGTTGGCCAGCGCGGACCGCACCACCACGCCCTGCGGGCACTGGTAGAGCGGCAGCACGTTGACCTCCTTCCAGACCAGCCGGTCGGCGTCGTTGAGCAGGCCGGGCACCTTGGCGGGGTCGAGCACGCTGCCGGCGCGGTACATGGCCTGGTCGATCTGCCTGCTGCCGCTGCGCCCCAGGTTGGAGTACCACTCGACGTCGTCGCCCTTGCCGCGCTCGCCGTCGGCGTAGACGTCGAAGGCCCCGGACACCGGGTAGGGCGTGCTCGGGTAGGCGAAGGCGGTGAGGTCGAAGTCGCCGGGGATGAGGTACTTGCCGAAGAAGTCGTTGAAGGGCACCTTGCGCACCTCGGTCCGCACGCCGACGCGCTGCAGCATCCGCCCGGCGGCCTGGGCCTCGGCGAGGCTCGGCGGGATCCCGTCGGGGACGACGAAGCGCAGCGTGAGCGGCTTGCCGTTCTTCGTCCGTGCCTTGCCGGACGTCTTCCAGCCCGCCTGGTCGAGCAGCCGGCCGGCCAGGGCCGGGTCGTAGCCGCCGGTCTCCGCCGCGTTGGCGTGGTAGCCGTACTGGCTGTTCATGAGGAAGTGGTTGTCCAGGGTCACCGTCGGCCAGCCGAGGCCCTTGAGGTCGGCCTGCATGAGGGCGCGCCGGTCGAGCGCCGCGGCGACGGCCTGGCGCACCCGGACGTCGGACAGGACGGGGCTCTCGCCGTTCATGGTGAACTGGCGGTACTGCGTGCCGGCGGCCTGCCGGACCACCGCGTCCCACGCCTCCCTGACCCGCGCGTAGTCGTCGGGGGACGGGCCCACCTCGAACACGTCGACGTCTCCCTTGGTGAACGCGCGCACCATCTGGTCGGGCCGCACCGTCCGGAACACCATGTGGTCGAGCTTGGGCCGGTTCCCCCACCAGGCGGGGTCGCGGGCGAGGGTGACCGTCCTGCCCTTGGCGTCGAGCCGCTCCACCCGGAACGGCCCGGCGGTCACCGGGATCCGGTTGATCCAGTCGGAGTTGAACGCGGCCGGCGTCGCGTTGGTCACGCTGGGGTACAGCGGCGTGAACAGCGACTGCCACTCGTTGAACGGCTGGGCGAGGGTCACCACCACCTCCCGGTCGCTCGACCCCCGGGCCACGCTCTGGATGTTCTCGTAGGCGATGGCCGCGTCGACCCGGTAGTCGTGGTCGCGCCCGCTCATCGCCTTCCACTGGGCGGCGAAGTCGTTCCAGGTGATCGGTTTGCCGTCCGACCATCGCGCCTTGGGGTTGATCGAGTAGGTGACGACCTGCCGGGGCGAGGTGGCGGTGATCCGGGCGTTGGTCACGTAGTCGGTGTCGAGGGACGGCCGTCCCCGCTCGTCCGACCGGAACGTGCGCGGCATGAGCGCGTCGGTCACGGCCTCGACCGCGTTGCCGTCGCCGTCGACGTGGTTGCGGTTCCACTGGGTGGGGAAGTCGACGAGCCCCCACCGCAGGGTGCCGCCGTCCTTGACCTTGTCCCGGGGCAGGGGGTTGATGTCGTACGCCTTGACCGGGGAGGGGGCGAGCGCGCCGTCCTGTTCACCGGGCCCCCGCTGCGCACCACACGCGCTCGCGGCCCACACGGCCGCGAGCAGGGCCAGGGCGACCGGCCATCGTGGTCTCACGTGTCTCTCCGCTCCTCCGGCTACCCTACGAAGTAGATTAGTAGCAGAAAGTGACGATCGCCGTCGGCGGGACACGCATCGCCGCGGCGCGGCTCTCCTCCGGATCAGGGCGGCTCGCGGATCAGGACAGCTCGTCCACCGCGCTGCGGACGTCCTCGCTGGTTATCGTGGTCAGCTCGGCGGCGTTCGCCGTGCCCTGGGCGGCCAGGCGCACGTCGCGCCGCAGCGCCGCGCGCTCGTACAGCGAGCGGGCGAAGCGGCCGTTGCCCAGCCCGTCGATCAACCCCTCACGGCAGACCCAGTCGAAGACGTCGGCCAGGTCGCGCCCCGCGGAGGCGTCGAACCTGTCGCCGGCCGCGGCGGCCTGCAGATTGGCGATCTCGGCCAGCTCGGACGGCGAGTAGGAGGGGAACGCCACCCGCTGGTTGAACCGAGAGGCCAGGCCGGGATTGGTGGCGAGGAAGGCGTCCATCTCGCGCTCGTAACCGGCCAGGATGATCACCACGCGGTCGCGGTCGTCCTCGGCCCGCTTCAGCAGGGTCTGCACGGCCTCGGCCCCGAAGGCGTCTCCCCCCGAATAGCCGGCGTTGACCAGGCCGTACGCCTCGTCGACGAACAGCACGCCGCCGAGCGCCCGGTCGACCAGCTCGTTGGTCTTGATCGCGGTGGCGCCCAGGTGCTGGCCGACGAGGTCGGCTCTGGACGCCTCGACGACGTCGGGCCTGGCGAGCAGGCCGAGCGCCGAGAAGATCCGGCCGAGGATCCTCGCGACGGTCGTCTTGCCGGTGCCGGGCGGGCCGGCGAACACGAAGTGCCGCATCTGCGACTGGACCGGCAGGCCCTGCTCCTGCCGCATCCTGGCCACCTTGAGCTGGGCCGTGATCGCGTGGACCTGCCGCTTGACCGGCTCCAGCCCGGCCATCCTGTCGAGGTCCGCGAGCGCCTCGTCCAGCGTCGGCGTGGCCTGGTAGCCGCGGTAACGCGCGGTGATCTCGTCGAACGCCTTGGTCACGTCGCCGGCCGTGATCGTCACCAGGTCCTCGCCGCGCGGCGCCCCGCCCGCGCTCACCACCCGCACGTCGCGCGCCTGCGCGGCGGCCTCGGCGAGGCTGCGGGCGAAGCGGGCGTTGCCGAGGTCGTCGACGAGCCCCCGGCGGTGGACGTCCTCGAAGAAGCGGCGAAGCACGGGACGGGCCTCGGGGGCGAGCCGGTCGCCCCGGCGCTCCTGCAACGCCTCGGTGATCTCCAGCAGCTCGCCGGGGTCGTAGCTGGGGAAGCGGACCCGGGTGGCGAACCGGCTGGACAGCCCGGGGTTGGACGACAGGAAGTCGTTCGTCTCGCGCTCGTATCCGGCGAGGATGACGATGAGCCGGTCACGGTCGTCCTCGGCCCGCTTGAGCAGCGTCTGCACGGCCTCCGCGCCGAACCGGTCGGGCTGGCCGTCGCCCGAGTTGATCAGGCCGTACGCCTCGTCGACGAACAGGACCCCGCCGAGCGCCCGGTCGATGAGCTCGTTGGTCTTGATGGCGGTGGCGCCGAGATACTCCCCCACGAGGTCGGCCCGCTGCGCCTCGACCACGAAGGGCGTCTCCAGCAGGCCGAAGGCGTAGAAGATCTTGGCGAGGGTGCGGGCCACGCTGGTCTTGCCCGTCCCCGGCGGGCCGACGAACACGAAGTGGCGCATGGGCCGCTCGTTCGCGTAGCCCGCCTCCCTGCGCAGCCTGGCCGCCTCGATGGACGCGGCGATGGCCCGCACCTGCTCCTTGACCGGTTCGAGGCCGATCATGGACTCCAGTTCGGCGAGAGCCTGCTCGACGGTGATCGGCGGGGGGTCGCCGGTCTCGGCCGCGGCCGGCCGGTGACCGCCCGCCCTGACCTGCTGCCTCTCGTGGGCCTCTCCGCCGATCGGCTCGCGTTCCGCGGCGGCGCGCACCCTGCGGGCCAGGATCAGGCGGTAGAGGAGCACCGCGGCGGCCGCGCCGTACGCGCCCCACAGGGCGGCGGAGGAGGACAGCGGCGACAGCGACAGCGCGACCAGCCCGGCGGCCGCCAGGGACATGAGCGTCGTCAGCCAGGGCGGCACCCACCGGATCAGGTGGGCCGAGATCGCGACCAGCACGCCGAGCAGCATCAGCAGGCCGGGCACGGGCGACTGCCCGCCGTACACCACCATGAACAGCGGGAGCAGCAGGCCCCACGCGGCGAGCACCAGCACGGTCGCGGCGGCGCGGGGATAGCTGAGCGCCAGCGCGACGAAGGCCAGCGCCGTCACGGTGCCGATGAAGGTGGGCATCAGCGACCAGTTGAGGGCGGCGGCCACGCCCATGACGGCGACGAGCAGCACCACGAACAGCACGCGCCGCGCGAACGGCGGAAGGTGGAAATAGCGGAAACGCACCTGTTCGAACAGATCACGTGCCGCAGTCCGACTTAAGAGGCTCGCCGCCCGTGCTCTGTCGGAGTCCCGCATCGACGCCTCCCCGCTTCGACCCCGGTTATACCGCACGGGGGAAGGGAATGGGTGGACCCCGCGCGGCACGGTGGACGAGGCACCCGCCGGTCCCTGTGATCACCTGGAACGATACGGAACCGGCGCTGTGTTCCCGACATCACCGGAAGGGCTGAGAGATCCCCTTCCCATGGCTTAAGCTGCCACGCATGTTCCAGCGGGGCCGCGAGCACTGAGCGGTTTATGATCATGGTTTCGGTCGGGTCCGTCACCGTCCGCGCGGCGGGCGCCCTGCGCGAGCCCCGGGTCAGCCGGTGGTCGGTCCTCGTGCTGCTGTGTTTCAGCCTGCTCCTGATCGCGGTCGACGCGACCGTGCTGCACATCGCGGTCCCCGCGCTCACCGCCGCCCTGGAGCCGTCGTCCGTCCAGCTCCTGTGGATCATCGACGTCTACTCGCTGGTGGTCGCGCCGCTGCTGGTGACGTTCGGCACGCTGGGCGACCGGTACGGCAGGCGGCCGTTCGTGCTCGGCGGCTACGTGGTGTTCGGCCTTGCCTCGCTGGCGGCGGCGTTCGCCGCGACGCCGCTCGCGCTGATCGTGGCGCGGGCCTTCCTCGGCGTCGGCGGCGCGATGATCATGCCGGCGACGCTGTCGATCATCCGGCAGGTGTTCACCGACCGGCGGGAGCGGGCCGTCGCGCTCGGCGTCTGGAGCGCCGTGGCCGCCGCGGGCGCGGCCGTCGGGCCGCTGATCGGCGGGGTGCTCGTCGAGCACCTGTGGTGGGGCGCGGTCTTCCTCATCAACGTGCCGCTGCTGCTGGTGGCCCTGCCGTTCGCCGTACGGATCCTGCCCGCCTCGCCGAGGCGGGCCGACCACCCGTGGGACGCGCTCAGCGCCGCGCTGTCGACCCTCGGCATCCTGTCGGTCGCGTTCGGGCTCAAGGAGGCGGGATCGGGGCACACGCTGGGCCGGGGACCGGCGCTCGTCGTCCTCGTGGCCGGCGCCGCGATGCTCGCCTGGTTCGTCCTGCGCCAGCGGCGGCTGGCCTTCCCCCTGCTCGACATCGGCCTGTTCGGTCAGCGCGGCTTCGCGACCGGCGTCGGCTGCGTGGTGCTGGCCGTCTTCGCACTGGTCGGCCTGGAGCTGATGCTGGCGCAGTATCTGCAGCTCGTGCTGGGGCTGTCCCCGCTGGAGGCCGCCGTGCGGATGCTGCCGCTCATGGTCGCGGCCGTCGCCGGGGGCCTCGCCGCCGCGCACGTGCTGGGGCGGATCGGGCTGCGCGCGACGGTCGGCGGCGGCCTCGCGCTCACCGCGCTGTCCCTCGCCCCGGTGCTGACCTGGGGGACCGAGCAGCACCCCGTGATGCTCATCGCGTGTTTCGCGGGGATCGGCTTCGGCGTCGAGGTCGCCCTGCTCGCGGCGTCGGACACGATCATGGCCTCGGCGCCGGAGTCGCGGGCCGGCGGCGCGGCCGCTATCGAGGAGACCGCCTACGAGCTCGGAGCCGGCCTCGGCATCGCCGTACTCGGGACGATCACCACGATCGTGTACGCCCCGTCCCTCGGAACCGTTCCCGGAGTCCCGTCCGGCCTCATGACGCAGGCGCGGGAGTCGCTGGCCGCGGCCGCGCACGTGGCCGGGAAGGCCGGCGGCGTCACCGGGGACGCGCTCCTGGCCGCCGCCCGCGCGGCCTTCGTCACCGCCCTGCACAGCACCGTCGTCGTCAGCGTGGCGCTGCTCGCGCTCACCGCGCTGGCCGTGGCCCTGCTGCTCCCCCGTCACCCGGCCGGCGAACCCGGCACCGAGACCCCGGCGCCCGAGCGCGCGGACGCCTGACCTGGTCCGCGCATGACGGCGACCGGGCCGGGGAGAGTATCCGGGCAAGCCGCCACCCCCCAGCCCCCAGGATGAGAAGCCGTGAAGAAAACCTTGCACGACCTGGCCTCGCTGGCCGCCCGCATGGGCGTCGGCGGGATCTTCTTCGCCAACGGCTGGCAGAAGCTCGAAGCCGGCCTCAACGCCACCCAGGCGCAGTTCACCGAACTCCACGCGCCCGTCCCCTACCTCTGGGCGGCCGTCACCATGCTGGTCGAGCTGGTGGGCGGCACGCTGCTGATCGCGGGTCTCGCCGTGCCGGCCGTCGGGCTGCTGCTGTTCGCCGAGGCCCTCGCCGTGTTCGTGGTCACCGCCGGCGACACCGGCCTGCCCCTCACGGGCGGCGCCATCGAGCTGATCGTGGCGCTCGGGGCCGCGTCCGTGCTGCTCGCCGTCACCGGCGGCGGCCGTGTCTCGGTGGACCACATGGTGGTCATCAAGCGCCGCGAGGCGGAGGCGGCCGGCGAGTTCGCCGCCGACGCCGAGGCCGACGCGGTGATCGCCGCACTGCGCCCGCAGTGGCCCGGCGAGGACCGGGAGACCCGCGGCACCCGTGACGCCGGCGAGTCACGCGGCGAGGCCCGGCAGCCCCGCGAGTCCCGGGAGGACCAGGACGCGGGGGCGGGCACGCCGGACGCGGCGGCGCGGCCCTCCGGTTCACGGCCCGGCCCTCGAACCGGCCCGCGAACAGGTACGGACACTCCGTCGGCCCCGGAGACACCGGCCGGTTCCGCTCCCTCCGCGGCCGCACCGGAGGACCGGACGGACCCCGCCGGCGACGCCCCCGGAACGCCCGCGGGCGGGCAGGCTTCCACGACGACCCGCCGGGCCTCCGCGCCCCGTCCGCGCCGTACCCGGCGCGATGACGACACGACGACGGAGAGCCGCGCCGAGGCGCCGCCCGCCCGCTGAGAGGGGTCGCCGCGAGGGGGGTCAGGGCTCCCGTGACAGCGGCAGGCGCAGCAGGAAGCGGGCGCCCTGCGGGCTGTCGATGATCGTCAGCGTGCCCCCGTGGCTCTCGGCGATCTGCCGGGCGATCGGCAGGCCCAGCCCGGCCCCTCCGGCGCCCCTGCTCCGGGCGGTGTCCAGGCGGGTGAACCGCTGGAAGACCCGCTCGCGCTGGTCTCCGGGAATCCCCGTGCCGTCGTCGAGCACCTCCAGCACCGCGGTGCCGGACAGGAAGCGGGGGTCGCCGTCGGGCGACTCGTCCCGCCGCACCTCCAGGCTCACCGAGGACGCGGCGTGCCTGTCGGCGTTGTCGAGCAGGTTGGTGATCAGGCGGCCCAGCCGGATGCGGTCGCCCCGGACGGTCACCCCGGGGGGCAGCCGCGGGACCATCGTGTGCACGGCCCGGCGGTGGCCCAGCTCGTCGGCCACGAGCCGGCCGAGGTCCAGCGGCTCGCGTTCGCACGGCGCGCCGGCGTCGAGGCGGGTCAGCGTCAGCAGGTCGGCGGCGATCGCCTGAAGGCGGTCGATGCTCCTCAGCACGGCCTCGCCGATCTCCCGTACGTCGGTCTCCTCGGGGGCCAGCAGCGCGTCCTCCACCTGCGCGCGGATCGCGGTGATCGGGCTGCGCAGCTCGTGGGAGGCGTCGGAGGTGAAGCGGCGCTGCTGGTCGAAGGTCTCCTCCAGCCGGTCGAGCGTGTAGTTGACGCTCTGGGCGAGGTCGTAGATCTCTCCCCTGCCCGCCGGGACCGGCACCCGCCGGCCGAGCTCGGACGTGTTGATCTCGTCGAGCTCCGCGCTGATGGCCTTCACCGGCGTGAGCGCCCGCCTGACACTGCGCCGGGCGCCGTACGCGACCGTGGCGGTGACGAGCGCGGACCCGGCCACCAGCCCGGCCACCAGCCCGGGCGGGACGTCGAAGGTCCGCACCGGCGCGGCGCTGTAGACGGTCCAGTCCCGGCCGTCGTGGTAGACCCGCTGCGCGACCACGACGCGGCACCGGCCCGCGCCGAACACGCCCCCGCAGACCTCCTGGACGGTCCTGAGCTGCGGTGCCTCCGGGCGGAACCGCGCCATGGGCGGCTTGCCCCGCATGTCGGGCGTCGCGGCACGCACCTCCCCCCCGGGGCCCACCACCTGCACGGACCCTTCCAAAGCCGGGGACTCGGGCGGCAGCACGGCTCCATCCCGCGCGCGTTCCACCTGGTAGGCCGCCCGCTCACCCGCCGCCGTCACCTCACTGACGAGGTGCCGGGAGGCCGCCTGGTGCAGCGCCCACACCAGCACGACCGAGAACGCCACGCACAACAGGGCGACAGCCGTGCCGGTGAACAGCGCGACACGGCTCTTGATCGACCACTGATCCCCAAAACCCACGCGATCGCCTACTCCGGGAACGGCCTTCCATGGCCGCATCCCGAAATCTACGCCAAACACCTTAATTAGGATGTAATAGTACAAACTTGAAGATTCACCCCTAATTGCCGCAAATCATTCCCTGCGCAACGCGAACGGCAAGCGTGTAAAGCCGCCTTCCGGGCGGCGGGCCGAATGGTGGAATCTGGGGGCATGAACAGTGCGGGACCGTTGCCGGTCATCGACGTGAGCCCTTTCACCGGCCCTTCCACGCCTGACGGCGGCAGGGAGCGCGCCGGCGTCGCGCGCCGGATCGAGGCGGCCTGTCTCGACAGCGGCTTCTTCTACGTCAGCGGTCACGGGGTGCCGGACGACCTGATCGCGCTGCTCCGGGAGGCGGCCGCGCGTTTCTTCCTGCTGCCGCCCGAGCACAAGATGCGGATCTCGATGGACCGGGGCGGACGGGCCTGGCGCGGATACTTCCCGGTGGGGGGCGAACTCACCTCAGGCCGCCCCGATCTCAAGGAGGGCCTCTACTTCGGCGCCGATCTCGGCCACGAGGATCCCCGGCCGCTGCACGGGCCCAATCTCTATCCCGAGGAGGTGCCGGAACTGCGCGCCGCCGTACGGGCGTACATCGACGCGCTCACCGGCGTGGGACAGGCCGTCATGCGGGGCGTGGCGCTGAGCCTGGGGCTGGAGGAGGACTACTTCGCCTCCGGTTACACCGCGACGCCCACGGTCCTGTTCCGGATCTTCCACTACCCGCCGCCCGCCGAGTCCGGGCGGGGCGAGTGGGGGCCGGACGAATGGGGGGTCGGCGAGCACACCGACTACGGCCTGCTGACGCTACTGCTGCAGGACGACAATCCCGGCCTGCAGGTGCACACGGCCCGCGGCTGGATCGAGGCGCCGCCGATCCCCGGGACGCTGGTCTGCAACATCGGCGACATGCTCGACCGGCTGACCGGCGGCCTCTACCGGTCCACTCCGCACCGGGTGCGCAACCACACGGGGCGGGGCAGGCTCTCCTTCCCCTTCTTCTTCGACCCGGGCTGGGACTGCGAGGTGCCGCCGCTTCCCTCCCGGCCCGCCCGCGAGGGTGGCCGTCCCCGCTGGGACGGCCTGGACCTGCGCGCCTTCACCGGGACGTACGGCGACTATCTGACCGCCAAGGTCGCGAAGGTCTTCCCCCACCTCGGCGGCCGGGTGCTGCCGCACCCGTCAGCCGGGCGCGAAACCGTGTGACCCGCGGCACGGCCCGGTCGGCCACGGTCCTGGCCGGCACGGGCCGGCCGGTCGGTTACCGGTCGCGGCGCTCCGGCTCTAGCGCGTCCTGCAGGTTCCCCGCGACCTCGCACAGGCTGGGCAGTTCGCCGCCGTGCGCGATGTGCCCCGCCACCACGCGCCGCAGCAACTGCCTGAGCGTCTCCCGCTCCGGCTCCTCCAGCGGGGCCAGCAGGTGCGCCTCGGCGCGTTCCATCGCCTCGGAGACGTCCGCCAGGCGCGCACGGCCGAGATCGGTCGCCACGATGAGGCGGTTGCGCCGGTCGCACGGATCGGGACGCCGCTCGACGAGCCCGGCCTTCACCAGGTCGTCGACCAGGTAGACCATCACGGTCCGGTCCAGCCCCAGCTGGCGGGCCATCTCGATCTGGTTGCGCGCGCTCTCGTGCACCGCCGCCGACAGCACCTGGTAGCCGCGGTGCCCGGACGGCAGCCCCTCGGCGGCGCGCTTGGTCACGGTGATGTGGGCATGCAGCGCCTGTCCCAGCAGCCATCCGAAGTCGATCTCCAGGCCCGCGGGCAGCTCACACGCCAGTTCACTCACGCCTCCCATGATATCCGGCGACTTGACAGATGCTCTTCTGTACAGACAGTCTGGCTTACAGACGATCTGAACGGAAGGCGATTGCCATGTCTCATCTGCTGCACATCGACGCGTCCGCACGCGCCAAGGGGTCGGTCTCGCGTGAGATCGCCGCGACGTTCCGGGACGGCTGGACGGGAACGGTCAGCCACCGCGACCTGGGCGCCGAGCCGCTGCCGCACCTGACCGGCTCCGCCATCACCTCGCGATGGAGCCCGGCGGACCAGCACACCGCGGAGGAGCGCGCGGCCGCCGCGCTGCAGGACGCCCTCGTGGACGAGCTGCTGGCGGCCGATGCCTATCTGTTCGCCGTCCCCATGTACAACTACGGCGTCCCGTCGACTTTCAAGGCGTGGCTCGACCACATCCTGATCGTCGGGCGCACCGTCGGCGTCGCGGAGACCCCGGTCGCCGGACGCCCCGCCACGCTCGTGCTCAGCAAGGGCGGCGGGTACCGCCCCGGCACGCCGCGAGAGGGCTGGGACTACGCCGAGCCGTACCTGCGCCGGATTCTCGGCGAGGTGCTCGGCCTCGATCTGCACGTGATCGCGGCCGAGCTCACGCTCGCCGACACCACGCCGGCCATGGCGGACCTGCGCGGCCTGGCCGCCGAGTCGCTCGCCGCCGCGCACGCGGCGGCCGGCGCCCGGGTCCGGTCCCTGGCGGCGGCGTAGGGAGGAGGGCGCCGTCAGTCCGCGAGGCCGCCGCGGGCGATGACGTCGCGGTACCAGCGGGCGCTGTCGCGGGGGGTGCGCTCCAGCGTGTCGTAGTCGACGCGGACGATGCCGAACCTCTTGTGGTAGCCGCGGGCCCACTCGAAGTTGTCCAGCAGCGACCACACGAAGTATCCGCGCAGGTCGGCGCCTCGGTCCATCGCCGACCGCGCGGCCCGGAAATGGGTGTCGAGATAGGTGATCCGCCCGGGGTCGGACACCCCGTCGGGGAACGCGGCCCCGTTCTCGGTGATCATCAGCGGGGTGCCGGGATACTCCCGGCACAGCCGTACGAGCAGGTCTTCCAGGCCGGACGGGTTGATCTCCCAGTCCATCTCGGTGACCGGCCCGTGCGGGTCCTCCCAGGCGATGCCCTCGCTGCCCGGATACTCGGGGTGCCCCTCCGCCGAGGCGTCGGCGACGACCCGGTTGACGGTGTAGTAGTTGACGCCCAGCACGTCGATCGGCTGCGCGATCGTCGGCAGGTCGTCCAGGTTCACCTTGGTGAATCGTTCCAGATGAGCGAGGACGTCGGCGGGGTACTCGCCGCGCAGCACCGGATCGAGGAACAGCCGGTTCGCCAGGCCGTCGATCAGGCGGGCGGGCTCGGGGTCGCCGAGGATCGGGGTGAGGTTCAGCGTCAGCGAGACCGACTCGGCGCCCCCCGCCCGCAGGGCCTGGGTGCCCAGGCCGTGCGCGAGCATCAGGTTGTGGGCCGCGGTGAACGCGGCGGCCGGGTCGGTCACGCCGGGCGCGTGCCGCCCCGAGCCGTGCCCGACGAAGGCCGACACCCAGGGCTCGTTGAGCGTCGTCCAGGTGGCGACGCGGTCGCCGAGACGCGCGTGGACGGCCGCGGCGTAGTCGGCGAACCGGAAGGCGGTCTCCCGGTTGGTCCAGCCGCCCATGTCCTGCAACGACTGCGGCAGGTCCCAGTGATAGAGGGTGGCCACCGGCGTGATGCCCCTGGCGAGCAGGGCGTCCACGAGCCGGTCGTAGAAGCCCAGGTCGGCCAGGCGCGGCCAGGCCACCGAGAACCGGTACGCCTTGAGCCCCAGCCAGGCCATGATCTCGACGTCTTCGAGGTAACGGTTGTAGTGGTCGCAGGCCACGTCGCCGGTGTGGCCGTCGCTGACCATGCCGGGCGTGTGGGAGAAGGTGTCCCAGATGGAGGGGACCCGGCCGTCGGCGTGGACCGCTCCTTCGATCTGGTACGACGCGGTCGCGGCCCCCCAGAGGAAGCCGTCGGGGAATGTGATCATCGTGAACTTTCGCGAATCGTCAACCGTGGTTCGAGGAGCGTCGACTCCGGGACGGCCTGGCCCTCCAGCTTGGCCATGAGCAGCCGGACCGCCTGACGTCCGACGTCCTCGGCGGGAACGAGCACGGAGGTCAGCGCGGGGCTGGCCCGCTCGGCGATGTCGTCCGGGCAGATCGCCACCACCGAGACGTCCTCGGGCACCCGCCTGCCGAGGATCCGCAGAGCCCCCAGCACATGGCCGGCGGCCGCCTCATTGTGCACGACGAGCCCGGAAAGCTCCGGCCGTTCGTCGAGCAGCCGCTTCACCGCGGCGTGTACCTCGTCGAACGACTCCTCGCACGGCCAGGCCCCGGCCTTCAGTCCGTGCCGCGCCGCCGCCTCGGCGAACCCGGCCATCGTCCGTTCGGCGAAGCCGGTTCCGCGCTCGTAGACCACGGACGGCGCGCCGAGCAGGGCGATCTCGCGGTGCCCGAGATCGGCCAGGTGGTCGGCGCACAGCGCGCCGGCCCGGGCGAAGTCGAGGTCGACGCAGGTCAGCCCTTCCGGATCGGCCGGGAAACCGATCAGCACGGCCGGCTCGGCGAGCCGGCGCAGCAGCGGCACGCGGGGGTCGTGGATCTCCACGTCCATCAGCAGCAGCCCGTCCACCAGCGCGCTCGCCGCCACCCGGTGCAGCCCGTCCGGCCCCTCGTCGGCCGTCATCAGCAGCACGTCGTGGTCGTACTGGCGGGCCGTGGTGACGACCGAGGTCGCGAACTGCATGAGGACCGGCAGGTTCATGCCGGCCCGCAGCGGCAGCACCAGCGCGATGACCTTCGCGCGCTTGCTCGCCAGGGCGCGGGCGCCCGCGTTGGGGTGGTAGCCGAGCACCCGGACGCTGTCCAGGACCCGCTGCCGGGTCGTCGCCGAGATCGCCCGCTTGCCGCTCAGCACGTACGAGACCGTGCTGACGGCGACTCCCGCGTGCTTGGCGACGTCGGCGATCGTCACGGTCCTCACGGGCGGAGCCCTCCGAGGAAAGTCAGCGTGCTCACCGTGACCCCCTCGCTTTCGTACACCACATAAAGATCGCGCACTCCGGCCGCTCCCGCCAGGGGGGTGTTCACCTCGACGAAGTCGTGCCTGGTGGCCGTGGGCGGGACGGTGACCGCGCCGGCCACCTCGCCGGTCAGAGGGTCGTCGAGCCGCAGCGTGACCACCCCGCCCTCGTCGCTCGACACCCTGAGCGCGCACGTCCGCGGGCCCGCGTCACCGGGAACCGGGCGCCCGCCCGGGTCCCCGCCGAAGTCGCAGTCGCGGAAGGCGATCCAGGCCCCGGGCGAGACGGAGCGGACGGCGTCCCCGGCGTCCGGCGCCGCGTCACACAGCACCACCCCGTCGTACTCGTCGTGGCCGGCCGCGTCCAGTGGCCGGCCGGTGAGAACCCGCGGCGGGATCCGCTCGCCCCGCACCCGCAACGGCGCGCACAGCCGGATGTCCCCCGACGACGCGCCCACCTGCACCGTGTGCGCGGCGTCCTCCACCACGAACCGGCCCCGCGTGACGTCCCAGAAGGCGAGGCCGGCGACCGGCACCTCCACCTCGACCGTACGGCTCTCGCCCGGCGCGAGCCGGACCTTGACGAAGCCGCGAAGCTGGCGCAGCGGCTGCTTCACCCGGGAGCGCCGCTGGTGGGTGTAGACCTGCACGACCTCCTCCCCGGTGCGCCCGCCCTCGTTGGTCACGGTCACCCGGACCGTCACCGTGTCGCCCGGGGCGGCCTCCGCCGCGGACAGCTCCAGGCGGGAGTAGGCGAAGCGGGTGTAGCTCAGCCCGTGCCCGAAGGGGTACAACGGCCGGCCCCGGTAGTAGAGGTAGGTGGCGTCCGAGGCGATGACGTCGTAGTCGAGCAGGTCGGGCAGTTCGGCGGCCGAGCGGTACCAGGTCTGGGTGAGACGGCCGCCCGGATCCTCGTCGCCGAGCAGCACGTCGGCGAGCGCGTGGCCGTACTCCTGACCGCCGTGCGACGACCAGACGATCGCGGGCACGTACTCCTGCGCCCAGGTGACCGCGAACGGATAGCCGCTGGAGATCACCAGCACGGTGGCCGGGTTGGCCGCGTGGACGGCCTTCAGCAGCGCCTCCTGCCGCTCGGGCAGCGCCAGCGTCGTCCGGTCCTCGGTCTCCCGGCCGTTCACCAGGGGGTGGTCGCCGAGCACGACGACCGCGACGTCGGCGCGGGCCGCCGCCTCCGCGGCGCGGGCCTGGCCGCTCTCGACCAGTTCGACGGACAGCACGGACGCGGCGTCGGGGTCGTCGGTCGTGCGCACGACGCCGCCGGCCACGGTGACGTACCGGCCGGAGGAGATGTTGCGCAGCACGACGCCCCTCGGCCGCTCCTCGATGCGGAACGTCTGGCGCACCTCCCAGCCGCTCGGGCCGGGCTGGTCGTTGACGAGCACGCCGTCCTCGCCGGCCTGCACGTGCCGTCCGTTGGCGCATGCCCGGAAGGCGAAGGCGCCGCCGCCCCAGTCGAACACGTCGAAACAGGACCGCTCGCTCCCGACGTACAGCGGCCCGCCGTCGGGGTCCGGCGACGCTCCGACGTAACCGCCCTCGGCGCGCAGCGCCACCCGGTCCACGCCCTCGTGGTAGACCGTCTCGCACCGCTCCGTGAGCCCCGTCAGCGCCGTCACCTGGTACGGCAGGGTGCCGCTGTACCAGTCCTCGAACAGGGCGCCGGCCAGCGGGCCGACGACCGCGACGGTGCGCGGCGCCGACAGCGGCAGCAGCCCGTCGTTCTTGAGCAGCGTGATCGACTGGCGGGCGGCCTCCCGCGCGAGCCGCCGGTGCTCGGGGCTGTTGACCACCTCGTGGGTGATCTCGTCGTACGGCGTGGCGGGGTCGAACTCCCCCAGCCGCACCCGGATCGACAGGGTGTGCCGTACGGCGGCGTCGAGGTCGGCCTCGGTCAGCAGGCCGCGGTCGAGTGCCGTCCTGATGTGGGCCAGGGTCGCGGCTCCGTCGGCGTCGTCCTGGGTGAAGCTGTCGAGCCCGGCCCTGATCGCGTGCGCGTACGCCTCGGGGAGGTCCTTGTGGTAGCCCTGCGGCGCGGTGAGGTTCCCCGGCGCGTAGGCGTCGCTGACCACCAGGATGTCGTCGGGCGCCCACTCCCGCAGGTGGCTGCCGATAAGCGGCGACAGGTGGGCCGGGCGGCCGTTGACGAGGTTGTACGACGGCATGACCGCCACCGCGGCCCCCGCTTCGAGCGCGGGGCGGAACGCCTTCAGTTCGTACTCGTGCAGCACCCGGGGCGGCAGGCCGCTGGAGGTGACACACCGGTCGGTCTCGTTGTTGTAGCCCAGGAAGTGCTTCAGCGTCGGCGCCGTCTTGAGCACCTCGTGGCTCCCGCGCAGGCCCTGCGCGTACGCCGTGCCCATCACGCCGGTGAGCCAGGGATCCTCCGAGTAGCCCTCCTCGTTGCGGCCCCAGCGGGGGTCGCGCAGCGGGTTGACGACCGGCGCCCAGACGTTGCGGCCCACGCTCTGCGGGTCCTTGTGGTGGAAGGCCATGACCTCGTCGCCCGCCGCCTCCCCCACCTGGCGGACCAGGTCGGGGTTCCAGGTGCAGGCCAGCCCGAGGGCCTGGGGGAACACGGTGGCCGGCCCGTGCCAGGCCAGGCCGTGCAGGGCCTCGGTGCCGGTGCGGAAGGGCCGCAGGCCGAGACGCTCGACGGGCGCCTGGTACTGGTGCAGCAGACCGATCTTCTCGTCGAGCGTGAGCCGGGCGAGCAGGTCCGCCGCCCGGTCGGCGGGAGGAAGCGCGGGGTTCCTGAATGCCGGGTCCTGAGCCGGTTCGTTCATCTGGAGACTTCCCCTTCGCGTCGAAGCGCTTCGATGACCTGCCGAAAGAGGTGCCCACGAGGGCGTCGCGAGGATCCGCTGTTCGGTTGGGAAGCGCCGCCTGTCGAAGCGCTTCGAAAGGGCGACCGGACGTTTCCGGTGTGTAAATACGGGCTTATCCGGAAGATTGCCCTTTCCCTCGTCTCAGGTCAAGACCCGCGTCTCGCCTGTTTCACCGCGATTTCAGTCCCGTACGCGGGCCCTGCGGCGAGCGTACGCGGCGAGACGGATCACCGGAAGAAGGGTCGCACGGGGACGGGCGCGGACCCCGGCCGTACTTCCGGCCGGGGTCCGCGCCCGTTCTGTTCAGCGCCCTTAGGTTCAGCGACTAGATTCGGCGACGCGGCGCTCGCGTCGCCCGGCCTGCTCGCCGCGGCGTACGCGCTGGTGGACGACGCCGCCGGGCCGACCTGCCCCGCGTGAGGGTTTTCCGGGTGAGGGTTTCCGCGTCGGCCGCTCCGTGGCCGCCTGGGGATGCCGGTCAGCGGACGATCTGCAGCAGCGCCTGCCGCTTGGCGGCGGCCGGCTCGGCCAGGCGCTGCACCTGCCTGCCGCCGGCGTCCAGCACGACCAGGGTGTTGGCGGTGCGTCCGGCGACCCGGACGGCCAGGCGGCCGTCCCGCAGGTAGAAGGCGCCGATCAGCGAGCCCTTCACCGGGATGGGGACCTTCTTCCCGGTGACGATGTCGACGACCGACGGGGAGAAGTACTCCGGCCAGGAGCCGTCGCCCGCGGGCGCGTTCCGCGACAGCGGCGCCACGACGACCTTCATCCCGTCGGGCGACAGGCTCTGCACGTGGTTGGCGAGGCCGATACCCCTGGCCTTGATCGATCTGCCGGTTTCGAGGTCGAACCGATAGACGCCTTCGGTCGTCCCGGCGTACCCGGCGAGGTAGCGGCCGTTGGCGGACCACGTCAGGTGACAGACACCACGCGTGCTGCCGGCGGTGCGGCGGTGGGTGCCGTCCGCGTTGACGACGACGACCCGTCCGTCCTCGCCCCGCCCCTCGGTCACGAACGCGACCTGTGCCGAGTCGGGCGACCAGGCGGGGGTGAGGCACGGCCCCAGATACTGGGCGCCCTTGGCCACCGTCTTCACCGTGCGGCCGATCTGTACCCGCACCTTCCCGCCCTCGCCGATGTAGGCGACCTTCCGGCCGTCGGGGGATGCGGAGAACTGGCCGATCGGCGGCCTGGTGCCCGTCTTCGTGAAGCCCCTGCCCGGCTCGTACCGGCTGATCGAGCCGCTCGGGGACATGTAGACGGCGACCCCGGCGAGGGGCTTCGGCGCGGCGGCGGCCCCGGCCGGAGCGGCGGCGGCCACGGGAGCGACCAGCGCGGCGGCGAGCACGGCGGCGGAGAGCAGGCGAGTGTTCATCATTTTCCAATTCCTCGGTGTGACCTCATTCGACGCCTCACACACCCGCTTGGTTCGCCGCCCCGCGACATCGGAGCGGCTTCCGCTCCGGCCGATGCCGCTCCGGCATGGCAGACGGCAGAGCAGACGGCAGGGGCAGGGGCGTCGGCAGGGGCGTCGGCAGGGGCGGCGGCTGCGCGCGGGTCAGCGCTGGGCGGGCAGGCGGCCGGAGTCGACCGAGTCCAGCACCCGCGCGGCCGCCCCGAGCGCGGCGGCGCCGTATCCGAGGGTGGAGACCTCCAGGCGGCAGCCGCCCCCGCCGGGGGCGAGCACCCTTCCGTACATCTCCTCCTCTGCGCACCCGACAAGCCAGGGGGCGAGCGGCACGTAGTAGCCGCCGAGGATCACGACCTCCGGGTTGAGCAGGTTGGCCACGGCCGCCATCCCCCGGCCGAGGTGGCGTCCGAGGTTCTCCAGCAGCGCGAGGACCTCCCGGTCGTCGTTCCGCGCTCGCCGTACGACCTCGTCGATCTCGAGTTCGAGATCGGACGGCGAGGCGTCGGGAGCCGTGTGGGCGAGAATCGCGCCGACTCCGGCGACGGCCTCCAGGCAGCCGCGGCGGCCGCAGCGGCAGACGGGCCCGGCGGGGTCGAGTTCGAGGTGCCCGATCTCGCCGCTGTACCCCTGCCCGCCCCGCCGGAGGCGGCCGTCCAGCACGATGCCCGCGCCCACGCCCATTTCGCCGGTGACGTACACGAGGTTGGCGGCGTTGCGGTGGGGCCCGAACCGGTGCTCGGCCAGCGCGGCGAGATTGGCGTCGTTGTCGACCAGTACGGGGAAGCCGGGGTCGCGCAGCGCCTTTGTGAGGTCACCGGCCAGGTCGGCGTCGCGCCAGCCCAGGTTGGGGGCGACCCGCACGATGCCGTCGACGTCCACGAGGCCGGGGACGGCCACCGTCAGGCCGAGCACCTGACGGGCCTCCTTGGTCATCCGGCTGACGACCCGGCGGGCCAGCGCCGCCATCGCGACGACGGCCTGCCCCGGTCCCGAGGTCCCCCCGGGGAAGGAGCGCCGCCAGTTGAGCAGTTCCTCGCCCTTGAGGTCCACGGCGACCGCCGTGATGTAGTCGACGTTGATCTCGATCCCGATCGCGGCGTACGGCGAGCCGTCCAGGACGAGCATGGTGGCGGGGCGGCCGACCCGGTGCTCGGTCAGGCCGGTCTCGCGCAGCAGGCGCCGGTCGATGAGGTCGGCGACGAGGCTGGACACGGTGGCCTTGTTGAGTCCCGTCGAGGCGGCGATGTCGGCGCGGGAGCAGGGAGCGTTCTCACGGACGAACCGCAGCACGACGGCGAGGTTGGTCGCCCGTACGTCCGTGAAGTCGGCCGGCTGTGGCCCGTTGTGCGAAGTGATCACTGCCCGCCTCGTTCCCGCTTGGGCTCATCATGCCGCAATTGCGCGCAATCCGACATGACATGGACGGTACGGACGGCCACTCCGGCTCCGTGACGCGCGGCTCGGCGCCGGCCACCGGTCCCAGCGCCTCCCCGGTACCCTGGTGGCACCCGCTCCTCCGCAATTGTTTGGCTATTTGTTTGGCTATGGAACTAACTAAAGCCTACCGTGAGGCGGCACGTGAATCCAGGGGCCGTGCCGCCGCACGTGTGCGGCCGGAGCCGACGCCACGACCCGGCGCGGGCCCGGTGGGGGGGGCCGATGCCGCCCCGGTCTCGGCCCGGTGCCGGATTGGTGCCGGCGGCCGGTGGGGCAACCGGAGTGCAAACGAGAAGCAAACGCGACAGGCGACCCTGGTCATCGTGAAGAGGGATAAGTCGCACTATCTCGGCGAACTACTCGTGTGGGAGATCGAAGACTATCTCCGTGCCAGGTCGGCCCCTCCGGAGCGGGCGCGGGTGGCGCGCCTGCGCGTGTCCAGCCGGTCGGCGGCGGAGGCGGTCGCCGCCGAACTGGAGGCGGGCGGTGGTGTCCACGCCGTCGCGAGGCGCGCGCTGAGGCTCGGCGTCGCCTCGCCGGACGACCTGTTCGGGGTGGTGACCCGGGACGAGCACCCGGAGGTGTTCGAGGCCGTGCCCGGTGCGACACTCCCTCCCAAGCCCGAAGGCGAGGGATTCCTCGTCATCCGCCTCGTCGCCTTCGAACCGTGACCACCGGTCAGCGCATGCCGGCCCCGGTGACCTCCCTGTCGACGATCCTGGTCGCGCCCTCCTGCCGGGCGCAGTGCGCGCAGCAGAACCAGCGGCCGTCGTACTCCGCGCCGTGGCCCACGATCCGGCACCCGCAGTGCTCGCACACGGGAGCCATCCGGCTGATGGCGCACTCGAAACTGTCGAAGACGTGCACCACCCCCTGGGTGTGCACCTCGAAGGCCATGTCGTAGTCGTTGCCGCATACCTCACACGTAGCCATGGTCGTCCCCCCGTCGACTCGCGGTCGAGGGGGGAGATACCCGCGCGATCCCGGACGAACACCGCCATCCCAGGTCACCAGGCCACTGGGCATGACGTCGCCAGGGCGTCACGTCACAGGGCGTCGAGCAGGGCCTTCGCCACCGACTTGGCCCCGGCGGCGGCCTCCTTCGGGTCCATGAGCTCGGAACCGGCCGCGTTGATCGGCGTCTTCTCCGGACGGTCGCTGCCGCCGAACAACACCCACACGACGGTCTTGCCGTCGAGCGCGTAGATCTCGTACCGGTTGGACTGGGCCGTGTCCGTACGCTGCCGGATCGCCTGGCCGAAGGCGTCCTGCCCGAAGCCGCTCAGCTTCTCCACCTTGCCCCACCGGATGCCGCCGATCCGGCTGCTCTCCGTGAACTTGGTCTTCGAGCGTTCGTCGACGAGGTAGTAGCGGGCGGACTCGGCGTCCCAGAAGGTGTGCACGGCGATGCGCAGGTTGCGCCACCGGACCTTGCCTCCGCCGAGCGGAAGCGCGTCGTTCCACCACTGACACTGCGTGACGATCGAGTTGCCCTCCTTGCTCCGCGCCGCCGCGCCCTCGGTCGCCGGCACCAGGCCGGCGGCCAGCGACTTGAGGTTCACGCAGGCCTTCGGCAAGGGGATGCGGGTCGGCGAGGGCGACGGCGAGGGGCTCGGCTTGGGACGCGCGTGGTAGGGCAGCGGCTGCCCCGCCCGCCAGGCGGTCACCGACTTCGCGACCTGGGCGAGCAGTCCCTTCACCTCGCGCAGGGCGTTCTCCTCTGTGATCGACTGGGTGGACTCGGCCGAGAGGAAGTCCGCCTCCTTCTTCTTCTGGCTCGCCTCGAACTTCACCTGGAAGTACACGTCGCCGACGCGGCCGGCCCCCTCGCCGAACGAGTACCAGTACTCCTTGCCCTCCCGCGTCCACTGGTAGCGGGCGACGGCTCCGTTCCCTATCTCCCGGAACTCCCTTGGCTTCGAGTAGTAGTGCTCCTTGTCGGAGTGGGTCGCGCCGTACTTGTACTGGCTGAGCTCCCCGTTGTACTGGACGCGCGCCGCCTCTTCGGCGGTGGTCGTCCCGAGCGCGTCGAACTTGGACACGTTCACCGTGATCTCGCGCCTGCGGGTGACGTCCTTGTAGGAGATGTTCCGGTTCACCCATTCGCAGGTCCACCGGACGTAGCTGACGAGGGTGCCGCCGCGGTTGTCGTTGCTCGACGAGTTGATCTCGGCACGTGGCACGAGGCGCTCTGCCTCGGCGGGGTCGAGCATCGCGCACACGTCCGCGGCCGCCGCCTGTGGCGGGGCCGTGGTGGACGAGGCGACCGGCCGGCCCGGGGTCGCCACCGGCCGGGAGGGGGTCGAGCCCTGCCGCACGGTCATGAACGTGAAGGTGCCCCCGGCCACCAGCAGCACGGCTCCGACCGCCACCACGGGCAGCACCCATCCCCGCCGCGGCGGGGCCGACGGCTGCGTCGGCATCTGCCACAACTCCGGCGGAGGCGGCGTCACCGCCTGCCACCCCTGCCCGTACTGGCCGTACTGCCCGTACTGCTGCTGCCCGGACTGGTACGGCGCCTGCCCGTACTGCTGCGAGGGCGGGCCGGACTGCTGCGGGTACTGCCCGGGGTACGGCTGGGAGTACTGCGGCGGGTACTGCTGCGGCGGGGGCGGCCCTGGGGGTGAGGCGTCCGGCCGCGGACCGGGATAGGGCCCGGGCTGCCCGCCCGGCGGCGGGCCCTGCGGCGGGCCCTGCGGAGGGCCCTGGTGCTGGCCGGGCTGCCCGCCCGGCGGCGGACCCTGCGGGGAACCCGGATAACCACCCGGCGGGCCCGGCGGCGGACCCTGCGGGGAACCCGGATAACCACCCGGCGGGCCCGGGGGCGGACCCTGCGGGGAACCCGGATAACCACCCGGCGGGCCCGGGGGCGGACCCTGCGGCGGGCCGGGCTGGGCGGCGCCGTAGGGCGGCGGGTACGGCGGCCCGCCTCGCGAGGGCCGGTCCTCGGGCGGGATCCCGCCGGGGCCGCCGGGCCTGTCGTCACCGCTGGTCATCTCGTCTCCTACAGGGGGTGCGAACGGGAGGGTCGAATGGGGCGACTTCAGCCGAGCCCGATGCCGACGAGTTCGGCGGCGCGCTCGGCGGTGCCCCGGTCGGCCTGGGTGACCGCCGGGTCGCCGGTGCGCCGATAGGCCACCTCGACGACGAGGTTGCTGAGGCGGAACCAGACCGTGGCGCCGGTGGTCCCGGCTCCGGGGTCGGCCGTGTCGCAGGCGAACGCCTCGTCGGCGATCCCCGGGCGGTCGCGCGCCGCGGCGCCCCGGGCCGCGCGCTCCGAGGCGAGGTCGCGGGCGGCGGCCGCCTCGCCCGCGCCGTCGCCGGGGAGCCGGAAGCCGACGGTGATCGTCCCCGCGTGCCCGCTGACGCGCTCGGTCCACTCGCAACCGCTCGCGCCGTCCCCGCCGTCTCCGCCCTGCCGCCCGCCTCCCCCGCCCTCGCTCCCCTGGCCCCGCGCGGGCTCCGGGCGGGGCGCCGCGCCGAGGAGGTCGCGGATCTGCGCGTCGGTGAGGCTGCGGCAGGCGTCGGGGACGGCATTGAAGCGCCCGCCGCCCTCGTCCCGTCCCGACGTCAGGAGCCAGGCGCCGAGTCCCGCCGCCAGGCCGGTCACGATCACCAGGGCCGCCACGACGGCCAGGCGCCACGACCGGGCGGACCGTGCGGCGGGGGCGGGCGGCGCGGCGGCGGCGCGCAGGGCCTGCCGTACGACCTCGGGCGGCGGGCGCCGTGCCGGGTCCTTGTCGAGCAGTGCGTGCACGATCCAGGCCAGCACCCGGGACGCCCGCGCCATCGGCGGAGGCTCGTGGAGCAGGACGGCGGCGACGAGCGCGGCGGCAGTGGGACGGTGGAAGGGCGTCTCGCCCTCGGCCGCCGTGTAGAGCGTGGCCCCGAGGGACCACAGGTCCGAGGCGGGCCCGTCGGGCTCGTCCCGGAACCGCTCCGGCGCCATGTAGGCGGGCGACCCGGCCGAGCTGCGCCAGGAGGCGCCGCCCTCGCCCATCGGGGCGGCGATGCCGAAGTCGGTGAGCAGGGCCCGGCCGTCCGGCCCGATCAGCACGTTGGCCGGCTTCACGTCCCGGTGCAGGACGCCCCGCGAGTGGGCCGCCTCCAGCGCGTCGAGCACGGCCAGCCCGATCTCCGCGACCCGCTCGGAGGGCAGCGGCCCGTGCTCTCGAATGATCTTGTCGAGAGAACGGCCGGGCACCAGGTCCATGACGATCCACGGCCGGCCGGCGTGCCCGACGACGTCGTGGATCGTCACGATCGAGGGGTGACTGAGCCGCCCCGCCGCACGTGCCTCGTCGACGGCCCGCCCGAGGAACTCGGCGAGCCGCCGGTCGTCCAGGTCCGGCGGGATGCGGAGCTGCTTGATCGCCACCTCGCGGCGCAGCAGCTCGTCGTGGGCGCGCCAGACCGTGCCGCCGCCGCCCTCACCGAGCCGTTCGGTGAGGCGGTACCGCCCGGCGAGCACCTCCACGGCTACGCCAGCCCGCTCAGGCCGCCCGCGGCCGACCGGGCCGTCGCGACCGCCTCGTCCCGCAGTCCGGCCGGGGACGTCACGTCCAGGTGGGCGTACCGCAGCACGGCCACGAGGTCGCCGAGCCGGAAGTACACCCAGGCGGCCTTCGCCGTGCCCTCCGGCGTGGTGACGTCGACGGCGAAGGCCTCGTCGGCCAGCCCCGGCACGTCCCGCGCGGCCGACTCGATGACCTGGGTCTTCTGGTTGAGCCCGACCTCGTACCAGATGAGGTCGCCGTCGCGCGGCCCCGAGGCGTACTGGCGGCGCAGTCCCTGCATGAGCGTCCGCGCGGAGGCCAGGTCCAGCGCCCAGGGTTCCGGGGTGTCGGAGTCGGTCTCGGCGCCCAGCTCGACGCCCGCGCCCGTGACGGCCCACTGGCAGCCCGCCTTCTCCGGGTGCGGGTCCGCCGGGGCGCCCAGTAACCGGCGCACCTGCGCGCCGGACAGCGCCCGGCACAGGTCCACGGCACGGGTGAAGACCGGCGAGACCCGCGGCGGGGGCGGGCCGGGCTCGCCGTCCCGCAGCCCGTACGCCGTCAGGGGCACCGCGGCGGCCGCCACGGCGAGGGCCACGGCCGCGATCCACCACCGGCGGCGGCGTACGGGCCCGGTGGGGGCGCCGGCGCCGGCCTCCGGGCCGGGCGTGCCGCCGTCGGCGATCCGGCGCAGCGTGGCGAGCGCCGCGCCCGTGTCCGGGCGGTGCGCGGGGTCGCGCGCCAGCATCCGGGTCAGCACCGGGCCGAGCGGCCCCGCGAGCACCGGCGGCCGGGGGTCCCGGGTGAGCGTCGCCGCGATCACCTCGGCCTGGGTGCCCTGGTGCGGCGGGACGCCCTCGACCGCCGTGTAGAGCGTGGCCGCCAGCGACCACAGGTCGGCGGCCGGGCCTCCGCGGTCGCCCGCGAGCCGTTCGGGCGCGATGAACCCCGGTGAGCCGACGAGCAGCCCCGCCTCGGTGATCGACGCCTGGCCGGCGGGCCGGGCGATGCCGAAGTCCGTGAGGACCACCCGGCCGTCGGCGGACAGGAAGACGTTGCCCGGCTTGACGTCCCGGTGCTGCACACCCTGCGCGTGCGCGGCCGACAGCGCGTCCAGGACCCGCGCGCCGAGATCGGCCACCTGCCGGTACGGCAGCGGCCCGTACGAGGCGACCTGCGCGGCGAGATCCCGCCCGCGGAGCAGTTCCATGACGATCCACGGCCTGCCGTCCTGGACGAGCACGTCGTGCAGCGCGACGATCCCGGGGTGCCGCACCCGCGCGGTGACCTCGGCCTCACGCATGACCCTGGCGACGAGCTCGGCCCGCTCGCGGTCGCCGAGGCCGTCCGGGAGGCGCAGTTCCTTGACCGCCACCTCGCGGTCCAGCACCGGGTCCCTGGCCAGCCATACCCGGCCCATGCCGCCGGAGCCCAGCGGGCGCAGCAGGTGGTATCGCGAGGCCAGTGGCTCCCCCAGCGATTCGGCCATAACGGGGAGAATAGCGAAAGCGTGATCGATCGCCCTCCTTATCGCGGGTCCCGTCCGACGGGCGAGACGCGGACGACCCCGCCGCCCGGGCGTTACCTCACGGGTCATCGCCTCCGCGACCCGCCTGGGACATGCTCGGGACCAGGAGGGGACGAGCGTCCCCGGCACCGCCGCCGGACCACAGGAGGAACCATGCCCGCCTACGCCATCGCCCAGCTCCGCGACGTCACCGTCGGCGCGGACATCGTCGAGTACCTGCGGCGCATCGACGCCACGCTGGAGCCGTTCGGCGGCCGTTTCGTCATCCACGGCGGCGAGGCCGAGCTTCTCGAGGGCAGCTGGCCGCAGACCCTCATCGTCATCGAGTTCCCCGACCTCGACGCGGCGAGGGCCTGGTACCGGTCGCCCGCCTACCAGGAGATCCTGCCCCTGCGCACGAGGAACTCCTCCGGGGACGCCGTGCTCCTCCCGGGGGTGGGCGAGGACCACAAGGCGCTGGACGTGCTGACACCGGCCTGACCGGCGTCGCACGAATGGGACGAATGCCCGTAAGCCGCCCCCTGCCGGGAAAGGAACGGTATCCACTGCGTCGGGGCTCGACCTGGACCGGGAGCGATCCCGCGTATCGGGGTATGTCGCGAATGCGGTCGCAGGAGGCGACACGTTCGCACATCCACCAGAGGGAGCGGAGCCGGCGGAGATGAAGGTGCATGCTGCGCGCGACGCGCTCACCCGGGCGGCCCGGCGCCGGTGCGTCGCGGTCGCGGCGGTCCTCGGCGCGGGCCTCGCGATCGGCTCCCTGTCCGATCTCGCAGGTCTCACGTCCGCCGCGTACGCCGTGCCGATGTCCGTGCCGATGTCCCGCGGCGGACACGGAGGCGGAGGCTTCGTGGGACCCGACAACAACGCCAACGGATCCCGCATCACCGTGGGCAACGGCAGAGTCCACGGAAACTACATGGTGGTCGGCAGCCTCAAGAACGCGAACGGCCTGCAGCAGGCCACGATCGGCGTGAACGGCAACGGCAACTCCCAGGGCAACGTCTGCAGGCGGCGGGGCGGCCGCTGCTGGTTCAACCAGAACGCGTGGGTGTCCCGCTCCGGCCGATGGTGACGGCGGCGGTGACGGCGGTGGTGACGGCAGCGATGACGGCGGCCGGCCGCCGCACGACGGGACGCCCCGCGGGTGGGCGGTGCTCACCCGCGAGGCGTCCTCGATTCAGGGTCCGGTCCTGCCGCGTGAGACTCAGCTCAGGGTGAGGTCCTTGACCCGGACGTCCCCGGTGAAGACCAGGTACACGTCCTTCACGCCGTTCGCGCCGGAGACCGGAGCGGTGGCGGCGGCCCACTGGTAGACGCCGCCGGTCGCGGCGACCGGGATCGTCGCCACTCTGGCGCCGTCCGGGGAGCCGAGGCGCACCTCGATCTTCCCGCCGGTCGCGGAGGCCACACCCACGGTCGCCTTCGCCGGCTTGCGGAGCTGGACGTCCTTGAACGAGATCCAGCCGTCGTCCGCGCCCGCGACGGCGTCACCGCGGACCTTGGTCTCGTCGACCAGGTGGACGCCCGAGTAGTCGTCGAAGTCGATCGCCCGGGTGGTCTTCGACAGGTCGCGGTGCGGGATGTCCTCACCCCTGACGTTGATCGTCGAGCGCTGGCGGATGGCCGCCGACGACGATCCCACGAGGACGTCGTGGGTCGCGTTCTCGACCGTCCACTTGTTCCGCGTGACGTCCCACAGAGCGAGGTCGGCCTTCTTCACGGTCATCGTGACCGTCTTCGTCTGCCCGGGCGCCAGCGACACCCGCTGGAACGCGCGCAGCTGCTTGACCGGCTGCTTCACCCGCGACCGGTGCTGGTGGGTGTAGAGCTGCACGACCTCGTCGCCGGCCCGGGAGCCGGTGTTGGTCACCTTCACCGAGACCTCGTACGCGTCGCCCTTCGGCACCGCCTTGAGGCCCTGGTAGGCGAACGACGTGTACGACAGGCCGTACCCGAACGGGTAGAGGGGCCGGCCCTGGTAGTACAGGTAGGTGCGGTCCTTCTTGACGATGTCGTAGTCGAGGATGCCCGGCAGCTCGTCGGCCGACCGGTACCACGTCTGCGTCAGCCGTCCCGCCGGGTTGACGTCGCCGTACAGCACGTCGGCGAGGCCGTGGCCGGTCTCGGCGCCCGCGTGGGTGGTCCACAGGATGGCCGGGACGTTGTCCTGCTCCCAGTTGATCGTCGTCGGGTAGCTGTTCTGCAGCACCACGACCGTGTTGGGGTTGGCCTTCTTCACCGCCTTGACCAGGGCCTCCTGGCCCTCGGCGAGGTTCATGTCGGTGCGGTCGTGCGCCTCGCGGCCGTTGATGAACGGCATGCTGCCGACCACGACGACCGCCACGTCGGCGGCCTTCGCCTTGGCGACCGCGTCGTCCACGCCGCGGGAGACGACCTCCTTGGCGTAGTGGGTGGCCTGGTCGGCGGTGGTCAGGCCGAGCGTGCCGTCGGCCTCGGCCTTGACGTACGCGTTCGGGCCGAACCAGCTCTCGCTCGTCTCGTAGCCGGCGTACCTCAGCAGGTAGGTGCCGTCGGACTGCTGCTCCAGCTTGAACTGCTCCTGCACGAACCAGCCGGACGGCTGGTCGGCGGTGTTGGCGAGCGTCGCCCAGTTGGCCCGGCTGACGTACTTGCCGTTGGCCGCGCTGCGCAGCGTCAGCACGCCCTGGCCCCAGTCGAACGCGTCGAACTGCTCGGTCGCGCCGGCCGTGGAGGCGCTCTCCTTCAGGTCTCCCCCGGCGGCGGGCGCGCTGATGTACTTCCCGGTGGCGACGTCCTTCAGGGCGATCCGGTCGACGCCCTCGGAGGAGGCCACCGCCTTCGCGCGCTCCTTGATCCCGGCGAGCGGGGTCACCTTGTACGGCAGGGCGCCGGAGTACCAGTCGGTGTAGAGGACGTCGGCCAGCGGGCCGACGACGGCGACCTTCTTGCCGGGCTTCAGCGGCAGCGCGCCGCCGGAGTTCTTCAGCAGCACCATGGCCTTGGCCGCGGTCTCGCGGTTCAGCTTCTGGTTCGCCGGGCTGTTGACGACATCCTTGGTGATCTTCCCGTACGGCCCGCCGTCGGGGTCGAACTCCCCGAGCCGGAACCGGATGCTGAGCTGGTGCCGGACGGCGTTGTCCACGTCCGCCTGGGTGAGCAGCCCCTTCGACAGCGCCTCCTTGACCGCCGCGACCGTCGGGCCGCCGTTGGTGTCGTCGACGGTCATGCTGTCCAGGCCCGCCTTGATCAGCGCGGCGTCGGCCTCGGCCTGGGTGGCGTAGTACTTCTCGCTCTGCACGAGGTTGTTCGGCGCCCAGGCGTCGGAGACGTTGAACAGGGTCCGGGCGGTCCAGGAGCGGACCACGTCGTTCAGGTCCGGGCTGACCGTGTTGGGCCGGCCGTTGACGAGGTTGTAGGACGCCATCACGCCGGTCGCCGCGTCCGCGGAGATGGCCGGTTTGAACGCCGCCTCGTCGTACTCGTGCTTGACCCGCGGCGGCAGTTCCGACGAGGTGACGTCCCGGCTGACCTCGTTGTTGTTCGCCAGGTAGTGCTTGAGCGTGGGCGCCGACTTCAGGTGGTCGGGGTCGTCGCCCTCCATGCCCGATCCGTACGCCGTGGAGATGGCGCCGGTGAGCAGGGGGTCCTCGGAGTAGCCCTCCTCGTTGCGGCCCCAGCGCGGGTCGCGCAGCAGGTTGACGACGGGCGCCCACAGGTTGAGCCCCCACACGCGCGGGTTCTGCGCGTGGAAGCCGCGGGCCTCGTCGCCGACGGCCGAGCCGACCCGCTTGATCAGGGCGGGGTCCCAGGTGCTGGCGAGGCCGAGCGCCTGGGGGAAGACGGTGCCCGTGGCGGTCACCACGGCCCCGTTGTTGTCGATGTCGGTCGACCAGGCCACGCCGTGCAGCGCCTCGGTGCCGCTCTTGAACAGGCCGACGCCGAGGCGGTCGATCGCCGGGGCGTACTGGTGCAGCATCGACACCTTCTCGTCCGGCGTGAGCCGGCCGAGAAGGTCTTCGACTCGCTGCGCGAGCGGCAGCGAGGGGTCTCGGAACGGATAATCGCCGGCCGCCCGCACGGGGCCGGCGCCCAGGCTCAGAGCCAGAGCCAGGGCGGCCGACGCGGACAGCATCGCCGAACGGCGATGGGACATTGCGCCTCCAGGTCAGGTAGTGACGCGTTACTCGAAGGGTGTTACTTGATCGCGCCGACCGTGATGCCGCGGGTCAGCGTGCGCTGGAAGATCAGGAAGAAGGCCACGGCCGGCACGATGCCGAGCAGCGCGGACGCGCTGGACATGGTGGCGTCCATCATCTTCTCGCCCTGCAGGACGCCGAGGGCGACCGGCACGGTCTGGTTGTCGTTGGAGATGAGGAACACCATGGGCAGGAAGAACTCGTTCCACGTCCAGATGAAGAAGAAGATGAGCAGCACCATGAGGGTCGGGCGGCTGATGGGCACGACGATGCCCCACAGGATCCGCCACCTGCTCGCCCCGTCGAGTTCGGCCGCCTCCAGGATCCCCCGGGGGAACCGCCCGAGCACCGACGAGAGCAGGTAGGTGCCGAACGCCCCCTGGATCACCGTGAAGATCAGTATGACCGCGAGCCTCGAGTCGTACAGCCCGGCCTGCTTCGCCAGGTAGTACAGCGGGTAGACGAGTGCCTCCTGCGGCAGCGTGTTGGCGACCAGGAAGAGCACGAGCAGCCACAGCCGGCCGCGGACCCGGCCGATTCCCAGCGCGTACGCGTTGAGCACCGACAGCAGCACCGCGGCGACCGCGACGACGCCGCTGATCAGGAGGCTGTTCCAGAGCTTCAGGCCGAAGTCGACGCGCTGCCAGAAGGCGACGATCCCGTCGAGGTACAGCCCGTGCGGCAGGCTGAGCGGGCCGCCGGAGGAGTACTCGGCCGGGGACTTGAACGCGTTGAGCGTGACGATCGCGAAGGGGACGAGCATCACGGCCGCGAGCAGGACCAGCGCCGCGAGGACCGCCCAGCGCCCCGGCTGGCCGAACTGGCGATCGGAGGTCACGAGTCACGCTCCTGGTCACGGTCCTGGACACGCAGGAAGAGGAAGGTCACCACGACGATGATCAGGGCGAGCACGGTGGCGATCGCCGAGCCGTATCCGACGTTCACCTTCTGGAAGAAGTTCAGGTAGGAGAAGTAGGACGGCACCATCGTCGCCGAGCCCGGGCCGCCCCGGGTGAGCACGAAGATCGGGCCGAACACCTTGAGCGCCGCGATCGTGCAGGTCAGCAGGACCACGAAGATCTCCGGCCGGATCTGCGGGATCGTGATGTGCCAGAACCTGCGCCACCAGGAGGCGCCGTCGATCTCGGCCGCCTCGTACAGCGAGGGGTCCACCCGCTGGAGCCCGGCCATGAAGATGACGACCGGGTACCCGAGCTGGAACCACACCATGATCGCCATCACCGTGGCCAGCGCGAGGTCGGGGTCGCCCAGCCAGTTGACCTTCAGCCCGAAGATCTGGTTCACCGCGCCGTACGACGGGTGCAGCATCCAGCCCCAGACCACGCCGGCCACCGCGACGGGCAGCACCTGCGGCAGGTAGAACGCCGCGCGCAGGGCCGAGGCCGTACGGGCGCCGAACCGCCGGGCGATGTAGTCGAACAACGCGGCGGCCAGCACCAGGCCGACGACCGTCGGCACCACCGCCATCGCGACGATCAGCGCGACGTTGTGCTGGAAGGACGCCCAGAACCGCTCGTCCGCGAAGAGCTTCGTGTAGTTGTCGAGCCCGATCCAGGTGGGGGTGCCGACGCCGGACCAGCGGGTGAAACTCGTCGCGACGTTCATCAGGAACGGCACGACGATGATCGCGAGGAACAGCACCAGGCTCGGCAGGAGGTAGAGCCAGTAGCCGCCCCTCCCGCGCGGGCGGGCGGCGCCCGCGTCGGGTGGTGCCATGTGCGGACCTTTCGGGTGGGTCCGGCGGCGGAGACCGGTCAGGTGATCCCGCCGCCGGGATCTGGGAGAGGCGGGTTCCCTGCTAGTTGCCGATGTCGGCGAGGTTGTCGTTGTAGGGCTGGGCGATCTCGTCCAGGACCTCCTCCGGCTTCTTGTCGCCGTTGATCAGTTCCTGCACGCCCGAGACGAGCACGTCGTAGTAGCCCGGGGCGGGCCAGTCGGGGTAGAAGGCCAGGCCGTCCTGCGTCGAGAGCTTGTTGAAGTTCTCGATCAGCTCCTTGTTCTGGGCGTCGGTGATCGCGGCGGGGTCGGCCGCGACCGGGATGCCGCCGGAGTTGCCCAGCAGGTTCTGGACCTCCTTCTTCATCGTGATGTCGATGAAGTCATAGGCGAGGTCCTTGTTCTTGGACTTCTCCGGCACGACCCAGATGTTGCCGCTGGAGCCCGGGGCGAACTGACCCGGCCACAGGAAGGAGCCCCACTTGAAGTCCTTGATCTCCTCCTGCATCCGGCCGAACCACCAGCTGCCCGACACCATGATCGGGAACTTGCCGCCGATGAACGCCACGCCCATGTCCTCGGCCTTCATGCCGGCCGAGTTCTTGGCGATGTAGCCCTTCTTCACCCAGTCGGAGAAGGTCTGCGCGGCGTACGTGAACTCGGGGCCGTGGAAGTCGACCTTGCCCTTGTAGAGCTCGAAGGAGTCGATCCAGGCGCGGTTGGCCTTGTTCAGGGCGAGCAGGTAGAACAGCTGCTGGGCGGGGTACTCCGCGCCCGCCATCGCGATCGGCGTGGTGCCCTTCTTCGTGAACGTGTCGAGCGCCGCGGTGAACTCGTCGAAGGTGGTGGGCACCTTCACGCCCGCCTTATCGAACATGTCCTTGTTGTAGTAGACCATCACGTACTCGCCGTAGTTCGGCACGCCGAACCACTTGCCCGAGCCCATGATGCCCCGCTCGTCGTACTTCGCGGTGGTCTGCAGCGACGGGCTGAGCAGCTTGTCCCAGCCGCGCTTGGTCGCCTCCTCCGTCAGGTCGGTCAGCAGGCCCTGCTTCGACAGCAGACCGGCCGTCGCGTTGCCCTTGTTGTACTCCATGATGTCCGGGGCCTCGTCGGAGTTGAGGACCATGCCGGCGGTCTTCTGGATCTGCTCGAAGCCCTTCTCCTCGAACTTCACCTTGACGCCGGGGTGGCTCGCCTCGAACTCCTTCATCGCCTCGGCCCAGGCGGTGCCCATGGCGCTGTTGCCCGTCTCGTAGTGCCAGAGGGTGAGGGTCTTGGCCTCCGCGGAGCCACCGCCGGCGCCGCCACCCTCGGACTTGCCGTCGTTTCCGCCGCACGCGCCGAGCGCCAGGACGGCCGCGGCCAGTGCCGCCACCGCCGCGCTCCTGCCTAATTTGACCATGGTTGTTCTCCAGGGGGTATCGCTTCAGTTGATGACGACCGGGGCGCCGGGGCCGGCGAACTCGACGCCGCCGATCCGCTTGGGGCCCTCGGCGGTGACGGTCAGCCGGTCGCCGTCCCACACCGCCCTGACCCTCGTGTCCCCGTCCAGGTCCCTGATCGTCGTACGGCTCTCGCGCTCCGGCAGGCCGAAGACGAGCAGGGAGACCCGCGGGTCGTCGGCCACGGTGTCACCCGGCTCGGTGACCGGGACCAGCGAACCGTGCCGTCCGAACAGGGGGATCCGGTCGAGCGGCGGCGACACCGTGACGTAGCGCCCGCCGTCCAGCTTCTCGCCGGTCCAGTAGTCCACCCACACCCCCGAGGGCAGGTAGACCTTCCTGGTGCCGTCCGCCGAGGTCATCGGGGCGACGAGCAGGTCGGTGCCGAGAAGGTACTCCAGATCCGCCTGCCAGGCCACCGGGTCGTCCGGGTGGTCGACGCAGAGCGCGCGCAGCATCGGCGCGCCCGTCTCGGCCGCGGTGACGGCCGCCGAGTAGATGTACGGCATGAGCCGGTACCGCAGCCGCAGGGCCTCAATGGCGGCCTGCTCGGCGTGCGGCGGGAACTCCCAGGGCTCCCGGGTGGTCGTGCCGTGGAACCGTACGAGCGGGGACAGCGCGGCGAACTGCGACCAGCGGATGTAGAGGTCCGGGGTGGGCGTGCCGGTGAAGCCGCCCGCGTCGTGGCTCCAGAACGGGACGCCGGACAGGCCGTGCGACAGGCCGCCCCTGATCGTGCTGCCCATCGCGGGGTAGGTCGTGTCGACGTCGCCGCTCCACTGGGCCGAGTGGCGCTGGCCGCCGAGGTAGGACGAGCGCGCCCAGACCAGGCCGTGCCCGTTGACCTCGCGGGTCACCTCGGCGACGAGGTCGTTGAACAGCAGCGTGTAGACGTTGTGCAGGTCGGTGCCGGTCATGCCGTTGAAGGCCACGGCGTCGGCCGGCACGCCCTCGGCGAAGTCGGTCTTGAACGCCGCGACGCCCTCGCGCAGCCGGTCGCGCAGCAGTCCTCTGAACCACTCCGCGGCCTCGGGGTTGGTGAAGTCGACGATGCCGCAGGCGGGATAGGAGCCGTGCCAGGTGTCGGCGACGTACGTCTCGCCGTCGGGCCGCCTGAGGAAGTAGCCCTTCGCGGCGGCCTCGGCGAAGGCCGGGCTGAGGTGCGAGATGTAGGAGTTCATCCAGAGGCAGACCTTGAAGCCCTGCTCCTTGAGAGCGGCGAGCATGCCCGCCGGGTCGGGGAACGTCTCAGGGTCCCACTGGAGGTCGGACCAGTGCCCGTCCGCCTGCCAGTAGCAGTCGAGGTGCAGCACGTCGCAGGGGATGCCGCGCTCCCTGATCTTCCTGGCGCGCTCCAGCACCCGCTCCTGGCTGTCCCTGAAGAAGCCCGAGGAGATCCAGGTGCCGAACGCCCACTTCGGCGGCAGTTCCGGCCGGCCGGTCAGCCCGTCGAACCGGTCCAGCACCTCGGCCGGGGTGGGTCCCGCGATCACGTAGTAGTCGATGAGGTCGTCGGGCACGACGATCTGCACGGCGCTGTGGGTGGACTGGCACATGTCGAACTCGACCGGCGTGCCGCTGTCGACGCAGATGCCGTATCCCCTGCTGGACAGGTAGAAGGGCACGTTCTTGTACGCGCGCTGCGACTCGGCGCCGAACGCGTCGAAGTTCCACATGAGCGGGCGCTGGCCGCGCTTGTCGAGCGGCGTGAACGACTCGCCGAAACCGCCGAACGCCTCGTCGGCCGGGGCGAGGAACGTGTCGTGATAGGCGACGGGGGCGCCGTCGACGGTGGAGCGGCCGAAGGGCAGCGTGCGGAGGCGGCCGCTGATGTCGGGGTGGCCCGGGTCCTGCTCCACCAGCGTCCGGCCGGCCCGGTCGGTGAAGCGCAGGTTCCACGGGTTCAGCCGCACCTCGGCGCGCAGCGACCCGGCGTCGACGACGACGCGGCTGTGGTTCGCCTCCACGACGGTCCCGGCGTACTCGCCGGGGGTGACCATGGCGATCGCGCGGGCGGACCGGGTGCGGGCGTCGGGATCCTCCGCCAGCCGCACCCGGATCACCCCCTCACCCGCGGCCGAGATCTGCACGACGAGCGTCTCCTCCGCCGAGGTGGAGCCCTTCAGCGTCACCCCCCGCCCGTCGGAGGCCACCACCTCCGCGCCGGTCAGCGCGGACAGGCCCGTCTCACCCGGCTCACGCACCGGTAGCTCGGGAGGATCGGCCACGAAGAACTCGCGCGCGACCAACGGGGGGCGGTACGGCATTGCGGCACTCCATCAAGCTCATCCGGCGATTGTGGAGTTAGTTTGCCGTCCATCCCAACAAAAATCAATGGGCCGTCCGTAGCGGAGTTTGCGCAGGTTATTCCCGTATATGACAGTTTCAGGTAATGTGTCCGCAATCCTCGGTCAAGGGCAGGTGATGTGGATGGACAGGTTCGTACACGTGATGCCGCTGGACGACGTGATCGACCACGAGGGCAGCCCCGGCTGCGTCTGCGGTCCCGGCGGGCAGTCCGTCACCGCCGCCGACATCGGCGAGCCGGCCTCTCCCCCGGACGACGACGCCATGCCCGGCTGGTCTCGGCCGGCCGTCGGCATGATCTACCACCACTACGCGCTCAGCCATTGCCGCGAGTGGGAGGCCGTCCCCGAGCCCTGACCTTCTCGGCTACCGGGGCGCCTGGTACTTCGCCAGGACCCGCTGCAGCCGGTCCACCACCGGCCGCCAGGACGGCGGCAGGGTGTAGCGGGTGACCCGGCGCCCCTGGTACGTCAGGCCGTACGCGAGGAAGTCGGCCCCCTGCGGCGGGGCCTCGGACCGGCCGAGCCGCAGGTTCCGCAGCGCCCCGCGCAACCCGCGCCACTCGGACGCCGTCAGGCACCTGCGCACGACCGGCCCCGTACGGCGGCTCAGCAGGGCGCAGCCGTCGGTGTAGACGCGCACGCGGTCGTCCAGCCCCGCGAACCCGCCCTGCTCGCGCAGTTCGACCAGCGACTTCCTCGGCGCCGTCGTCGCCTCGGCCGGGCCCGTCAGGGCCGCCGCGCAAAGAACCGCCAGCGACAACAGCGTGACACGCGAAGTTCTCATGCTCTCCATAACGGCCCCCAGCCCCGTCCGGCTCACCTCACAGGTGTACCGCAAGGCGCGCGGCCCGCGCCGGTCATCGAGGTCCGTGTCGTCCCCGGATGGGTGAGGGCGGCCGGGGTGGCCGCCCTCGCGCGTCCGGCAGCGGGGTCGGACAGGCTCTAGGGGGTCCACCTGACGTTCGGGTTGATGTGGCCGGTCCAGTTGAACACGGCCATGTTGTCCCAGCCGTCGCCGCTGCCGTTGATGTTGGCCGGGTCCCAGCCGTTGCCGGGCACCGCGTACCAGGTCGGCTCCCAGTAGAAGACGCCGACGGCGCCCGCGTCGCGGGCCGTGTTCTGCACCGCCGTGAACTCCGCGCCCTGCCCCTGCCAGGTGAGGCCGTACCCGGAACACCCCGACGTGACCGAGTTGCCCGTGGAGTCGGCGTTGTCGGGGGTGAACGGGTACGCCGTCTCCGCGATGACGACCGGCTTCCCGTAGCGGGACCGCATGTCCGAGATCACCCAGGAGAGGTTGGACAGCGTGCCGTGCCACATGCAGTAGTACGACAGGCCGGTGATGTCCCAGGCGACGCCCTTGGCCCTGATGCCGTCGTAGAACCAGCGGGCGTTGGCGTCGCTGTCGGCGTCCGCGGTGTGGATGATCACCTGGGTCCCGCCGTTGCACGCCTTCGTCGCGTTGTAGCCCGCCTTGAGCAGCAGGCTCAGGTTGGTGAAGTCGTTGTTGACGACCTTGCCGTCGTTCCACAGCATGCCGACGTTGATCTCGTTGCCGATCTGCACGCTGTCGGGAGTCGTGCCCTGCGCCTTGAGGCTGGAGCACACGTCGTAGGTGTAGTTGTAGACGTCGCTCTGCAACTGGCCGATCCCGTGGCCGGCCCACGCGGCGGGCTTGTACTGCTTGCCCGGGTCCGCCCAGGTGTCCGAGTAGTGGAAGTCGATCAGCAGCTTCAGGCCCTTGGCCTTCACCGTCCTGGCGTACTGCAGCACCTTGGCCTTGTTGTTGTAGCCGCTGGCGGGGTTGTTCCAGATCCGCAGGCGGACGTAGTTGACGCCGACGCCCTTGAGGATGTCCAGCGGGTCCCTCTGGTTGCCGGCCGCGTCGTAGTACCTCGCGCCCAGGTCCAGGGCGCGTTGTACGGAGGAGACGTCGGCGCCGAGCATGGTCAGCGGGGTCGCGGCGAGCGCAGGCGGCCCGGCGGCCAGAGCCGCGGCGGCACAGGCGACGAGCGCCGCCAGGATCTTTCTCATGTGTCCTCCGGTCAGGAGAGGATGTGACGGATTCCCCCGAAAGGATCCCCCGCCCCCGGCAGCACCGAGGGAGCTTTCAGCTGATTTCAGGTGCTTTCACACACTTTCAGGCGAGCACTGCCGGGCGCGGTCAGGTGCGGACCACGACGACGCCTCCGGCGGGCACCGTCACCGACCCCGAGTAGGCGGCGCCGTCCAGCACGCCCGTTCCGGTCACCCCGCCGACCGTCACCTCGGCGTCCGCGTGGTTGACGAGGAAGAGGTGGTCGCCCCGCCGGACGACCTCCAGGGTGTCGGGCACGCCGCGCGGCCGGGACACGCCCGCGTGGTCGAGAGCCCGGGCGACCAGCCCGCGCAGGTCGGCCTCGTGCGCGCCGTCGCCGGGCGCCGGGTCGAGGGCGGTGGCGACGTACCACGCCGTTCCCCCGCCCAGGTCGTGCCGGGTGACGGCGGGATGCCCGGCGTCGGGGCCGCCGGCGAACTCGTGCACGGCCCGCGCCCCCGCGAGCCGTACGCGCTCGGACCAGATCCGGCCCACCGGGCCCTGGCCTTCCGGCTCCTGTGCTCGCCGCAGCGGCACCGTCTCGTGCTCGCGGAGCGGGTGGAACTCCTCGACCGTCAGGCCGAGCACCTCGCGCAGCGCCCCCGGGTACGGCCCCGCGTGGATGGTGTCGTTCTCGTCGACGATCCCGGAGAAGCAGGAGACCAGCAGGTGACCGCCCGCCTCCACGTAGCGGTGCAGGTTCTTGGCCGGTCCCTCGCCGAGCAGGTAGGAGCTGGGCAGGACGACCAGCCGGTACGGCGACAGGTCGGCCGACGGGTGGACGAAGTCGGCGGTGACGTGCTCACGCCACAACGCCTCGTAGAAGGCCTCCACCCGGTCCCGGAAGCGCAGGTCGGCCGAGGGCCGCCACTCGAACTCGACGGCCCAGTAGGACTCCCAGTCCCAGACGAGCGCGACCTCGGCCGTCACCCGCGCCCCCCGCACCCCGCCGAGACGGCGGAGGTCCGCGCCGAGCGCGACCACGTCACGCCAGACCTCCGAGTCCGCACCGGCGTGCGGCACCATCGCCGAGTGGAACTTCTCCGCGCCGTGGCGGGAGGCGCGCCACTGGAAGAACATCGCCGAGTCCGAGCCCCGCGCCACATGGGCGAGCGTGTTGCGGCGCATCTCCCCCGGCCGCTTGGCGACGTTGCGCGGCTGCCAGTTCACCGCGCCGGTCGAGTGCTCCATGAGCATCCAGGGACGGCCTCCGGCGACCGACCGGGTGAGATCGGCGGCCAGGGCCAGCTCGATGTGCGAGTCGGCGCGCGCCGCGACGAGGTAGTGGTCGTTGGCCACGACGTCGACCTCCTCCGCCCAGCGCCAGTAGTCCATCGGCTTGCAGTTGGGGATCATGAAGTTGGTGGTGACCGGCAGGTCGCCGAAGCGGCGGATCGTCGCGCGCTCCCGGCGGAAGCAGGCGATGTGGGCGTCGACCGAGAAGCGCATGAAGTCGAGCCGGAGCCCGGTGAGGAGGCCGGGCGGCGCGGCGACGGGCGGCTCGACCTCGTCGAAGGATCCGTAGGTCAGCCCCCAGAAGACGGTGCCCCAGGCGGCGTTGAGCGCGCCCACCTCGCCGTACTTCTCCCGCAGCCAGGCGCGGAACGCCTCGGCCGAGACCGGGCAGTAGCAGTGCGCGTTGGCCCAGCCGTACTCGTTGTGCACGTGCCACATGGCCACGGCGGGGTGCCCGGAGTATCGGGCGGCCAGGGCGGCGACGACCCGCTCCGACGCGGCGGCGTAGTCGGGCGAGCTGGGGCAGAAGCTGTGCCGGGAGCCCCCGCCGAGCACACGGCCCTCCTCGTCGACGAGGCGGCTGCCGGGGTGACGGTGGCGGAACCACGTGGGCGGCGAGGAGGTGGGGGTGGCGAGGCCGGCGTACACCCCCGCCGAGTGGAGCAGGTCGAGGATCCGGTCGAGCCGGGCGAAGTCGAACTCGCCCTCCCGCGGCTCGATCAGCCCCCAGTTGAAGACGCCCACGGTGACCAGGTTCACCCCGGCCTCCCGCATCAGCCGGACGTCCTCCCGCCACACCTCCTCCGGCCACTGCTCGGGGTTGTAGTCGCCGCCGTAGGCGAGGCCCTCGGGCAGGACGGGATAACCGGGCACGTCTCCCCCTCAGTTCTTCCTCTGTGAACGTGCACAGTAGTCCACAAGTGCGACTCCGAGAAGGCGCGGAGCGATTCACCCAGATAATGGGGGACCGTTAACAACCGCGTAACGGCCATTGACAGCGTGGGAGCGACTCTTCAGTCTGTGAACGCTCCCAGACATTCTCCACCCGCCTGGAGGAACACATGCGCGTGTACCGGCCGGCCACGGCCGCGATCCTCGTCGCCACGCTCTGCGCGGCCTGCTCCGGCGGCTCCGGCGAGCCCTCCGCCACCGCTGGAGGCGGCACCGCCTCAGGCGGCCCGGTCAAGCTCACGTACTGGACCTGGGTCCCGAACATGGACAAGATCGTCGGCGTGTGGAACCAGGCTCATCCCGACATCCAGGTCACGGTGAGCAAGCAGGCGGGCGGGGACGACGCGGCGGCCAAGTTCCTCACCGCCGCCAGGGCGGGCAACCCGCCCGACCTGGTCCAGGCCGAGTACCAGATGCTGCCCTCCTTCGTCGCCGCCGACGCCGTGGCCGACATCAAAGCGGAGACCGCGCAGGCGAAGGGAGAGTTCGGCGAGGGCGTCTGGGGGCTGGTGACGCTCGGCACCGACGCCGTCTACGCGGTCCCCCAGGACAGCGGGCCGATGATGCTGTACTACCGGCGGGACCTGTTCGGCAAGTACGGCATCGAGGTGCCGAAGACCTGGGACGAGTACGCCGAGGCCGCCCGCGTCGTACGCCGGAAGGACCCGAAGGTCTTCCTCGGCACGTTCTCCAGCAAGGACCCAGGCTGGTTCGCCGGGCTCTCCCAGCAGGCGGGCGCCCAGTGGTGGTCGATCGACGGCGACGCCTGGAAGGTCGCGGTCGACGACGAGCCGACCAGGAAGGTCGCCTCCTACTGGGGCGGACTGGTGAAGGAGGGCGTCATCGACGACATGCCCTACTTCACCCCGGAGTGGAACAAGGCGCTCAACGACGGCAGGCTGCTCACCTGGCCGTCGGCGGTGTGGGGCCCGGGCGTGCTGTCCAGCAACGCGCCGAAGGGCAAGGGTAAGTGGGCCGTCGCGCCGCTCCCCCAGTGGAACGCCGGCGAGAACCACAGCGGCTTCTGGGGCGGCTCCTCCACCGCCGTCGCCGCCAAGTCGCCCAGCAGGGCCGCGGCGGCGACGTTCGCCACCTGGCTGAACACCGACCCGCAGGCGCTCGGGCTGCTGATCGAGGAGGGCGCGGTCTACCCGGCCTCCGCGAAGGGCGCCGCGCTCATGACCGAGGCCCCCGGTTACTTCTCCAACCAGCCCGACTTCTGGAAGCAGGCCGCCGCCATCGGCGCCACCGCCCGCGGCTTCACCTTCGGCCCTGACGTGAACGTGACGTACAACGCCTACCGCGACGCGTTCGACAAGGCCGTCGCGGCCAGGTCGGACTTCACCGCCGCCGTCCGGACGATGCAGGACACCACCGTCGCGGACATGCGCAAGACCGGCTTCACCCTCGCCCAGTGAGGCGTCCGGGAAAGGGGGCCCCGACGCGTCGCGCGGGCGCCGTGCCCTACCTGTTCCTCGCCCCGGCCATGGCGTTGTTCACGCTGTTCATGGCCCTGCCCATCGGCTACACCGGCTACCTGAGCCTGCGCCGCACGAAGGTCTCCGGTCTCGGCCTCGGCAGGGGCGCCCGTACGGAGGTCTTCGCCGGGCTCGGCAACTACGCCGCGGCCGCCGGGGACGGCGAGCTGTGGGCCGGATGGCTGCGCGTCCTCGGCTACGGCGCGCTCGTGCTCGCGCTGATGCTGGGGCTCGCCCTGGTGTTCGCGCTGATGCTCGACGCGGCGCACGTGCGGCTGGCCCGGCTCACCCGGATCTCCATCTACCTGCCGTACGCCGTGCCGGGGGTGGCCGCCACGCTGATGTGGGGGTTCCTCTACCTGCCCGGCCTCAGCCCGTTCGGCGACCACGCGTTCCTGAGCGCCGGCGTGGTCACGTTCTCGATGGCCAACGTGGCGGTGTGGGGCGGCACCGGCTTCAACATGCTGGTGCTGTACACGAACCTGCGGGCCGTGCCGCGCGAGTACTACGAGGCGGCCAGGATCGACGGCGCGGGCGAACTGGGGATCGCGCTGCGGATCAAGATCCCGATCCTCGTCCCGGCGATCATCCTGACCACCGTGTTCTCCGTGGTCGCGACCATCCAGGTGTTCACCGAGCCGACCACGCTGCGGCCGCTGACCAACACGATCAGCTCGACCTGGAGCCCGTTGATGAAGGTGTACCGCGACGCGTTCGTCACCGGCGACCTCCACTCGGCCGCCGCGACGTCCATGGTGATCGCGGGGATCTCCGTCGTGGTGTCGTTCGGTTTCCTGCGGATCGTGAAGAACCACGCGTTCGGGGAGGGCTGATGGCCGCCGCCACGCGGGCCGGGGCACGCCGGCCGGCCGGGATCGTCCCCACGGGGGTGCTCGTGCTGGGCGCGGTCTACACCCTGTTCCCGGTGAGCTGGGTGGTGGTCGCGGCCACCAAGTCCAAGGCCGAGCTGTTCTCCACGCCGACCTTCGCGCCCGGCACCGGCCTGCTGTCCAACCTGGCCGACCTGTTCGCCTACCGCGACGGCGTCTTCTGGCTGTGGCTGCTCAACACGGCCCTGTACGCCGGGGGCGGCGCGGTCCTGGCGACCGCGGTGGCCACCGTCTCGGGGTACGCCCTCGCCACGTACGTCTTCCCCGGCCGCGGCCTGATCTTCAACCTGCTCGTCGGCGGGATCCTGGTGCCGCCCGTCGTGCTGGCGATCCCGCAGTATCTGCTGTTCTCCGAGGCGGGCCTGGCCGGCACCTACTGGTCGGTGCTGCTGCCCCAGATCCTCAGCCCGTACAGCGTCTATCTGGCCAGAATCTACGCGCGGGCCGCGGTCCCGGCCTCGCTGCTGGAGGCGGGCCGGCTGGACGGCGCGGGCGAGTGGCGGCTGTTCCACCGGGTGGCGCTGCCGATGCTCACCCCGGCCATGGTGACGATCTTCCTGTTCCAGTTCGTCGCGATCTGGAACAACTTCCTGCTGCCGTTCATCATGCTGGGCGACGACCACCGGTTCCCGCTGACGGTCGGCCTGTACACCCTGCTCGCCGCCGGGGCCAACCAGCCCTCGCTCTACAACCTGATCATCACGGGGACGCTGCTGTCGCTCGTTCCGCTCGTCGCGCTGTTCCTCACCATGCAGCGCCACTGGCGGACCGACCTGTCCGGCGGAGCCGTGAAAAGCTGAGCTGGGCGGGGGAGAACGCGCTGATCGGCGGGGGGACAATACGACCATGGCGAAGCGCCCGACCATCCACGACGTCGCCGCGGCGGCCGGCGTCTCGCGCGGCACGGTCTCCCGCGTGCTCAACGACGACCGGTACGTGAGCCCGGCCGCCCACGCCGCCGTCCGCCGGGCGATCACCGAGACCGGCTACATCGTCAACCGCAACGCCCGCAGCCTGGTCACGCAGCGGACGGGGTCGGTGGTCATGGTGCTGTCCGAACCGCACGAGAAGGTCTTCGAGGACCCCAACTACGGGGTGCTGATCCGCACCGCGATCCGACGCCTGGCCGAGCGCGACGTCTCCCTGGTCGTCATGCTGGCCGGCGACGACGGGGACCGCGAGCGGGTGCTCCGCTACGTGCGCGGCGGCCACGCCGACGGGGTGTTCCTGGTGTCCACCCACGCCGGCGACACGCTGGCGGACGCCCTGGTGAAGACCAGGGTGCCGGCGGTCGCGCAGGGCGCGGTGGTCGGGCGGGAGAACGCGATCCCGTACGCCGCCGCGGACGACCGCGAGGGCGCCCGGCAGATGGCTCGTTACCTGGTCGAGCAGGGGCGCAGGAGGATCGCCACCATCACCGGCCCGCTGGACACCCCCGGCGGCGTCCAGCGGCTGGAGGGCTTCGCCGACGTGCTCGGCCGCAAGGCGTCCAGGCGGCTCATCGAGCACGGCGACTGGACTCAGCTCAGCGGCGAGAGCGCGATGGCGCGGCTGCTGGAGCGCGCGCCCGACCTCGACGCGGTGTTCGTGGCCTCCGACCTGATGGCGGCCGGGGCCCTGGCGACCCTGCGGGCCGCGGGGCGCCGGGTGCCCGACGACGTGGCGGTGGGCGGCTTCGACGACTCGTCGATCGCCGTCTCCACGCACCCGCCGCTGACCACGATCCGGCAGCCGCTCGCCCAGGTGGCCGAGGAGACCGTACGCCTGCTGCTCGAACTGGTCGACGGCGCCGACCGCGTCGAGCCGGTCATCCTCCCCACGACGCTGGTCGTACGCGACTCCGCCTGACCTCGGGCGGCGGGGGATGTCACACATGGAGGGGCTGTCTCGTCCTCAGCACGTGGACGACCATGACGACGGCGGGATCGGCGGGGGCGCCGGGTTCGAGGCGCTGCGGCCCCGGCTGCTCGGCGTCGCGTACGGGCTGCTCGGAAGCCTCGACGAGGCCGAGGACGTCGTGCAGGACGCCTGGCTGCGGCTGCGCCGCCACCGGGAGGAGGGCGGCGCGGAGATCGGCGACGTGGTCGGGTGGCTGGTGGTCACCGTCTCCCGGCTCGCCCTCGACGTGCTGCGCTCGGCCCGGCACCGCCGGGAGGAGTACGTGGGGCCGTGGCTGCCCGAGCCTGTTCTCACCGGTGCCGTGGCCGGTGGGCCCGTGGTTGGTGAACCCGGGCCGGCCGAGCGGGTGACGCTGGACGAGTCGATCAGCATGGCCATGCTCGTCGTGCTGGAGTCGCTGAGCCCGGCCGAGCGGACCGCCTTCGTGCTGCACGACGTGTTCGGCCTGACGTTCACCGAGGTGGGCGAGGCGGTCGGGCGCAGCCCGGCCGCCTGCCGGCAGCTCGCCGCCCGGGCGCGGACGCACGTCGCGTCCCGCGCTCCCCGGTTCGACGTGGACCCCTCCGCGCACCGGCGGGTGGTGGACGCCTTCGCCCGCGCCTGCCTCGGCGACGACATCGGCGCGCTGCTCGCGCTGCTCGATCCGGAGGTCGTGCTGCGCAGCGACGGCGGCGGAGTGGTGCGCGCGGCGCGGCGGCCGGTCCTGGGCGCCGCGAAGGTCGCCCGGCTGCTGATCGGCCTGCGCAGGTTCGGCCGATTCGAGCTGGTGCCCGCCTCGGTGAACGGCCGGCCCGGGCTGCTGCGCTACCGCGAGGGCCGGCTGGTGACCGTGATCGGGCTCACCGTCGCGAACGGCCGGATCACCGCCGTCGACATGGTCCTGAACCCGGAGAAACTCGCCCGCCTGACGCGGGCCGACGAGACGAGGAAGCGACGATGACCGCGAGAATCAGTGTGCGTGAGCTGGCCCCGGAGGCGATCGAGGCGATGCGGGGGGTGGAGCGGTTCCTGCACGGGTGCGGCCTGCCGCACGCCACCCTGGAGCTCGTGAAGATCCGGGCCAGCCAGATCAACGGCTGTGCGTTCTGCCTGGACATGCACGTCCGGGACGCGAAGAAGGCCGGGGAGAGCGACGAGCGGCTGTGGTCGGTGGCCGCCTGGCGGGAGGCGCCGTACTACACGGACGCCGAGCGGGCCGCGCTGGCGCTGGCCGAGGCCGGGACCCGGCTGGCCGACCGGCCCGACCCGGTGCCGGACGAAGTCTGGGCGGAGGCCGCACTGCACTACTCCCAGGAGGAGCTGGCCTCGCTGGTCGTGGCCGTCGCGCAGATCAATGCCTGGAACCGGATCTGCGTCATCAGCCGTACGGTCCCCGGCTCGGGGGTCTGACCTGGCCGGACCGGGAGAACGGCCGGTCGTGGGAAAACGGGAGGACGGCGGCGGGCGGGGCGAATAGTCTGCAGGTGTCACGGAAGGACAAGGGCCATGAGACGTACCAGGATCCACCGGCCTCGCCGAATCCGCCGTCCCGCCGCCGATCTCGACCTGCGCACCCCCTCCGGACGACGGCTGCCCTACTGAGACTCCTGTGACGGCTGAAGCTTTACGCCCGCTTTACCCGTCCTCCTGTATCTATTCGGAAAGGTAACGGAACCATCACGGTCGGGGGGATGCAACATGGTCACGGTGGTGCCGTCACTCGCCAAGGTCAGGGACATCAGGTCCGCACTGCGCCGTAGGCCCAAGCAGGAGAGGAAGATCGTCGACCTCAGGGCCTACACGGGCGGGAACGTCATCCGTTTTCCACGGACGTCGGGTCCCGCCTCGCGGCCCGAACCTGCGTGACACGCGGCGTGAGGCCCGCCCGGCGTGCCCGCCGGGCGGGCCGCGCGTTTCCCGCCGACGACTGGTTGAATGTCCCCTTGTGAGTGATCCGTCCGCCTCTTCGTCCGCCCCTTTGTCCGGCACGGAGCGGACCCGGCACCGCCGCCTGCGCGAGCAGGGCCGCACCGGCCGGGAGGCGCTGTTCGACGTGCTCCGGGCCGGGTTCGTCTGCCATCTGGGCGTGGTCGTGGACGGCGACCCGATGGTGGTGCCCACCGTCTACGGCTTCGACGCCGAGCATCTCTACGTCCACGGCTCGGTGGCCAGCCGGAGCCTCACCCGGGGCGCGACCGTCTGCGTGACGGTCACCCACGTGGACGGCCTCGTGCTGGCCCGCTCGGTCTTCGAGCACGGGGTCGACTACCGCAGCGCGATGATCTACGGCGTGCCGCGCGTGCTGGAGGGCGACGAGAAGCTCGCCGCCCTGCGCTGCCTGACCGAGCACGTCGCCCCCGGCCAGTGGGACCACGCCCGGCGGCCGGACCGCAGGGAGCTCGCCGCGACCACGATCCTGGCGGTCCCGCTCGACGAGGCGTCGGTGAAGGTGCGGGAGGGCCACCCGGACGACGCCGACGACCCGCACGACGTCTGGGCCGGAATCCTGCCGCTCGCCACGTCGTGGCAGCCTCCCGTGACCGACCCCCGGGCCGCCCACCACCCCGTCCCCCCGCACATCCTCACCCGCCTACCCCGCTGACGGTCACGGCGGGCCCCCTACGACTGTCCGAGGCGGCGGAGATACACCGGATCGGCGGGTGAAAAACCGCGAGCCCGGGACCCCACCTCCGGAGGGATCTTCCCGGGCTCACTTCCAACCACTCCGCAAAGCGGCGGCGTCGTCACTCATGGTACTCGGCTCGTGTCCCCGCGTCGAGTGAGTGGCGAGGGCATCGTGAACACCTGCCGCGGGCTCGGGTGAGCGAGCACGCGGGAAGTCGCCGCGGACCGCTTCTCGCTGTCGTCAGTCCGCATCTTCCCACTCCTCGCCCCACCGCGCGACGTCGTCGAGGATCCGCCCGAGCGCGAAGCCGCGGGGCGTCAGGGCGTACTCCACGCGCGGCGGCTTCTCCGGGTGCACCGTTCGGGTGACCAGTCCGCGCTCCTCCAGGGCCTGCAGCCGGTCGGCCAGCGTCTTGGGGCTGATCCCGGGCAGCGCCTGCCGAAGCTCGCCGTACCGCTTGACGCCGTCGAGCAGGTGCCAGATGACCAGCGGCGTCCACCTGCTGCCGACGAAGGTCAGCGTCCGGGTGACGACGCATTCTTCGGGCGTGATCGGCCGCGGTGCCTGGTCTGTTTCCATGACTGTAGTTACTACAGGAAAAGTGCCTACTTCAAAAGATGAAACATCGGCCTTACCGTCGGCCGCATGACGAAGATGATCGTTGCCGTGCACGGAGCCACCGGAACCCAGGGCTCTCCCGTCGTACGGAGGCTGCGCGCGCTCGGGCACCAGGTCCGGCCGCTGAACTCCGCCTCCGCCGATCTGGCCGACGCCGCCTCCCTCGCCGCGGCGTACAAGGGCGCCGACGCCGTCGTCGTGCAGCTTCCGCAGGTGTTCGGCGAGATCGCCCTGCGGCACGCGGCGTCGGTGCTCGCCGCTCTCTGCGAGGCCGCCGTGCCGCGGGTTGTGTTCAATCCGGGGATGCCTCTGCCGCCGGCCCCGGTGGGCGTCCCGTTCGTCGACGCCCGGGTCCTGCTCGCCCGGGACCTGCCCGTACGGGTGGCCGCGTCCGTGATCGGCCCCGCGGGGCCGTACCTGGAGAACCTGGCGCAGCCCTGGTCGGCCCGGCGCGTCCGCGAGCACGGCGAACTCGTCTATCCGCTCCCGGCGGAGGCCCCCGTGCCGTGGTCGGCGCTCGACGACCTGGCGGACGCCGTCGGCGCGGCGCTGACGGGGGCCGAGCCGCCCGCGCGGCTCGTCGTGACGGGCCCGGAGGAGGTCACCGGTGACCGGATCGCCGCCGCCGTGGCCTCCGCCGCCGGAAGGCCGGTGCGCTACCTGCGGGTCGAGCCCGCCGACTACGCCCGGCTCATCACGCCGGTCGTGGGCCGCGAGGCGGCCGAGGGGATCGCCGGGTTCTACGCCCCGGCCGCGGCGGCCGCGCCGCCGCCGATCCCGGAGGGGCGGCTCCACCGGGGGACGACGACGGTGGAGCGGTGGGCCGCGCGCCAGGCGTGGCGGTGAGGCCAGCCCGGTAAGCGGACTGCAACCTCCGCGCAGGCGGCCCGCCGTACGAATAGGCCATGGACCTGTACATGTGGACGGGCGATCGGCGGACGGGCCGCACCCTCGTGTGGGCGGCGACGGCGGTGCCGCTGCTCGTCGCGCTGCTGGTGGTGCTCGTCGTGTCGACGACGGACACGATGCTCGGCTCCCCCTCCTCCTTCGACGGCGTCCGGACCCTCGACGTGCGTACGGACCACGGAGACGTCGAGGTCGTGGGCGCCGACGTGACCGAGGTGCGGGTGACCCGTCGCGCGCGGGGGGCGGGCCCCCGGGTGGAGTCGTGGGGCGACGGCTCGCTGACGGTCGGACTGGTGTGCGACGACACGGGTTCCATCTGCGGCCCGATCAGGGACACGGCGGAAAGCCACACCGACTACGCGTTCGTGGTGCCGCGCGACGTCGAGGTCACGATCCGCAGCGATCACGGCGACGTCACCGTACGCGGCGTGACGGGGAAGGTCGACGCACGGACGGAGACCGGCCGCCTGCGGCAGGACGCCCCCGTGCCGGGGTGACCGCCCGCCCGCCCGCCGGATCGGTGGTCACCTCGTTTCTCTGCCGGCTCGGCTGTCACGACCGCCCCCGTGCCGTCCGCACGATGCGGCAGGATGGAACCCGTGACGCCTTCCCCAGCGGTCGTCCAGCCGGACCGGGAACTCGTCGAAGAGATCCTGGACGAGCTGGACATCGAGCACACCATAGACGCAGAGGGCGACCTGGCGATCTCCACCGCCCACCTCACCATCTTCTTCCTGTTCGGCAAGGAGGGAGACCTGTTCACGGTCCGCACCTTCTACGACAGGCCGTACTCGGTGGACGACAAGCCGATGCTGCTCACCGCGCTCAACGAGTGGAACGCCGACACCATGTGGCCGAAGGTCTACACCTTCACCCAGGACAACGGCGCCCTCCGGCTGGTCGGAGACTCCCAGCTCTACATCGGCGCCGGAGTGACCAGGGAGCACCTGAGCACGGTGATCGCCCACTGGGTCAGGTTCTCGATCAAGTTCTACCGCTGGCTCACCGGCCGGATCGCCTTCGAGACCGACTAGTACCCGCACCGCGACCTGTCCCGGCCCGCGGCCGGCGTCAGGGGGTGACGGGCGTCCGCGGCCGCGGCGACACGCCCATCTGGGCGAACCACTGGCGCACACCCGGCACCTGCGCGGGATCGGCCGCCACCCGGGCCGCGTACTCATCGACGTCGACTTCCCTGCCCGTCGCGTCGCGCAAGGTGGCGGGGCCGGTCCACGACAGCGTCCACCGGGCCCTTCCGCCGCCGATCAGCACGCCCTCGACGGCGCGGGCGAGGACCTTGGCCACCAGGTCCGGCGACGGCTGCCATCCGAGGTGGACGAGCTCCTCGTGGAGGGCGGCGGCCTGGCCCCGGGCCAGCGCCTCCAGAGCGGCGTCCAGGGACGGCTCCGGCCCGCCCGCGATCCGCTGGCCGGCGACCGACAGGTCCTGCAGCGCCTCGTCGTTGACGCCCATGTACATCCCCTGGGCGACCATCTCCTCCCAGGGCAGCGGGCGCAGTCTCAGTGCCTCCTCCGTCCAGAAGGTCTGCTCCACAGCGTGCGCGGCGATGGCGGGGTCCCGCAGGAGCGCCAGCGCGGGACGCGGGTCACGGGCGTGCGGAACGTCCTGCAGGACAGCGATCGCGGCCAGCCGCTCCGGCAGACTCGGGTGGGAGTCGTACGGCCCGGCCCCTTCGCCGCCTCCGTCCGCCTGGGCGATCTCCGTCCGACGCGCGTCGGTGAGGGCGTGGAAGCCGCCGAACAGGTCGGCCGGACGGCCGCCCGCCATGCCGGTCATGCCGACGTACCGCTCCATGAACAGGTTCCAGGCGTCCGCCGTGCCATGCACCTTGCGCAGGGCGTTCGCGGCGGCCTCACGGCTCGCGACAGCGGCCGCGAACCGGTCGGCCTCCAGCTCCTGCCGACGGGAGACGGCCTGGGAGACCCGCAGGAAGAGCCTGGCGTACAGGGAGAAGAGCTTCTGGATGAAGGCGTGGTTGCGCAGGGATGCGACCGCCGCCAGCACGGCGATCCTGCCGCGGTACACCGGCGCGCCCAGCCGCGTGTGCGCACCGCTGTAGTGACCGAGCTCGTGTCCCAGCACCGCGCGCATCTCGTCCACCGAAAGCGTCATCAGCAGGGGCAGGCCGATGTACATGACGCGCCGGCCCGCCCGCAGCCCCAGCCAGCTCGTGTCCTCCCTCACCGCCGCGTTCACCTCGGCGACCAGCCTGATCTCGTCCGGCGGGCGGGTACCCACCCGCGCGGCCAGCTCCTCGACCGTCTGCCAGAGCACCGGCTCGTCCCCCCGGCCGACCGCGACGCCCGGCTCCTCCTGGCGTCCGCGGCGGTTGACCAGGATGAGGCCACGCAGCAGCGCCAGGGCGGCAAGGGTGAGCACGATCGCGACCTTCACCGAACCCGCGGTGACGTGCCGCATGACGGCGACGTCGACGAGCACGGCAGCCCCGAGCACGGCTGCGACCAGCACGTAGAAGCCCGCCAGCAGGCCGAATGCGACTGTGGCGCGGAAGGCGGTGACCATGCCATGACTCCGGTGATGATGAGGACGAGAGGCAGAAATTAACGGATCTTGTCGGATTTGTCATCCAGATGGCAAAGGCCGTGCGGCCCGCGCACCTGCCGGCGGAAAGCAGATCATCGCCTTGCCGGTACCGTCCTCGCCGTGGCAACGCCCACCGGGGCGGAGGGTGTCTTCAGGGAGCGGTCGCAATCGCGCCCACGTCGATCTCGTCGGCATCGCCGACGAGCGGATCTACGACAACGTCAGGCGGGCGGCGTCCCCGGCAACCCCTGCGACCGCGGCGCACGGAGCCCGTCGAGCACGACGCGCAGGTTCCGGCCCCACTGCTCGTCCCCGGCCCGGAGCCTGAGTGTGCGCGGGCCGGTCGCCACGGCCGCCAGCAGGAACGGCACGTCCTGCCAGGCCACGTCGCTCCGCATCACCCCCGCCTCCTGCGCGCGCTCCACCAGAAGCCGCACGCTTTCCTGGATTCGGCCGAGGACCGGGTAGAGGTTCGGCCCGCACGCGCCGCCGACGGCCTCGCGGATACCGCAGCTCTCCGCGCGCAGCCGCACGTACGCGACGGCGAAGGTCTCGAATCCGTGCCAGGGGTCGGGATCGGCGGCGGCGTTCGCGGCCAGGTCGGCCATCTCCGCGAACACCTCGTCGAGGACCGCCTCCAGCAGCGCCTCGCGGGAGGACACGCGCCGGTAGAAGGTACCGATGCCCACACCGGCCCTGCGGGCGATCTCGTGCGCCGTGACCTCGACTCCTATCTCGGCCACCGCCGCCCGGGCGGCCTCCACGAGCCGCTCCATGTTGCGCCGCGCGTCGGCACGTGGCGTCCGCCCCTGCTCCGCCGCCAGCAGGGCGCCGACCGCTCCGTCCCGACTGCTCATGACCGCAGCCTACCAACCGGACTCGGTGCGTCCGGTTATGCTTGGTCGTAACCGGACGACAGAGGTCCGCTTATTGGGTGGAGGCGGGAAATGAGCAGTATCCGTGTGGGCATCGTCGGCGCCAACCCCGAGCGCGGCTGGGCGGTGCGCGCGCACGTCCCGGCACTGCGGACGCTGCCGGATTACGAGATCACGGCCGTGGCGACCAGCCGGGAGGACAGCGCCCGGGAGGCCGCGCGCAGGTTCGGCGCCGCGCACGCGTTCACCGATCCCCGGGCCCTGGCCGCGCATCCCGAGGTGGACCTCGTCGTCGTCACGGTCAGGGTCCCCCGGCACGCGGAGCTCGTCGGCGCCGCCCTGGAGGCCGGCACCCACGTGCTGTGCGAGTGGCCGCTCGCCCGGACGACCACCGAGGCGCGCGACCTGCTCGACCAGGCACGCGCGGCCGGCGTACGGCACGCGCTCGGGCTGCAGGGCCGGTTCGCCCCCGCCGTGACGTACGCCCGCGACCTGCTCCGGGACGGCGCGGTGGGCCGGGTCACCTCGGTGAACGTCCACTCGGCGGTCGGCAAGGGCGCGAACGGCAGGCTGCCGTCCTGGTCGGCGTACACCGTCACCCGCGCCGGCGCGGCCGGCCTGCTGGAGGTCGTGGGCGGGCACACGCTCGACGTCGTGGAGCACCTTCTGGGCGGCGTCGCCTCCCTGTCCGCCACCCTCTCCGTCCAGCGCCCGCAGTACACGATCGAGGACAGCGGCGAGACGATCGAGGCCGACACCCCCGACCAGCTCCTGCTCTCGGCGACCATGACGAGCGGCGCCGCGGTCTCCCTGCACCTCCACAGCGGCAAGGTCACCGAGCCGGGCACACGGATCGAGATCTCCGGCACCGAGGGCGACCTCGCGCTCGTGTCCACCGGCCCCGGCAGCCCGTACGGCGTGCAGATCGGCGAGCTGCGCCTGCACGGGACGGCGGGGGGCGCGTGGAAGGAGCTGCCCGTTCCCGAGGAGTACGTCCCGGTGCCCGAGGCGGCGGGGGACGCGCGCAACGTCGCCGGGCTCTACGCCGCTCTCGCCGCCGACCTCCGCACCGGCGGAGGGAGGGTGCCGGACTTCGCGCACGGCCTGCGCCTGCACGGCCTGCTCGACGCGATCCGCCGCTCCGCCGAGACCGGCACCCGCCAGACGGTCGCCCCTGCCTGATCCGTCAGCCTCGCGCGAGGGCGTCGCGCAGCTCGGCGACGGTGAGACGGGGGCCGTAGGCGGGCTTGTCCCGCTGGAAGCGGCGTCCCTCCGCGAGCGGGCCCGCGTCGACCACGTCGAAGCCGAAGGAGTCGATGAGCTCGGCGACCTGCCGCTTGGCCTCGGCGTCGTCACCCGCGATGGGCAGCGCCCGCCGGTTCTCCGCGCCGGCGGGCAGACCCTGCTCGGCCAGGTGAACATGGGCGATGGAGTTGAAGGCCTTCACGACGCGGGCCTCCGGCAGATGCGCGGCGAGCACCTCGCTGTCACTGGTCTCGTCCGAGTCGATCTCGGGGAAACGGCCGTCCCGCTCGAAGTAGTAGTTGTTCGTGTCGATCACCGTCTTGCCCTTCAGCGGCTCGGCCGGGACCTCCCGGTACCGCCCGAAGGGGATGGTGACGACGACGATGTCGCCCGCCTCCGCGGCCTCGGCCGGGGTGGCGGCGCGCGCGTCCGGGCCGAGCCGGGCCACGAGTTCGGTGAGCGTCTGGGGCCCGCGGGAGTTGCTCAGCACCACTGAGTGGCCGGCGTCGACCGCCAGCTTCGCCAGGGTGCCGCCGATCTTCCCGCTGCCGATGAATCCGATGACCATGGCTGCGGCAACACGGGAACCACCGGTGTCATTCCCCGCCGGAGGGCGTCCGGTCCTCTCCGGCACGCGCCAAGGGGACCGGCGAGTCCGCCGGCCCCCTTCGCTCACGGGGTTCGAACCGTAGGTCAGCTGCAGCCGCTGGTGCTGCCGCAGCCCTCGCAGACGTAGCAGCTTCCGGCCGGGCGCATCTTCGTGCCGCAGGTCATGCACAGCGGCGCGTCCGCCGTACGGCCCTGGTGGCTCTCCAGCGAGGCCCCGGCCCGGCGCGGCTCGGGCGCCGCCACCGGCTGCTCCACGTGGTTCTCGGCCGGCGCGTCGGCACGCTTCTCGATGGGCGCCGACTGGGCCAGTGCGGCCGTGTCGACGTCCTGGATCGCGGCCGGGTCCTCCCCGCGCTGCTGCGCGGCCCGCTCGGAGGCGGAGAAGATGCCCAGGGCCGCCCTGTCCTCGTACGGCAGGTAGTCGAGCGCGAGCCGCCGGAAGATGTAGTCCATCACGGACTGCGCCATCCGGACGTCCGGGTCGTCGGTCATGCCGGCGGGCTCGAACCGCATGTTGACGAACTTCTGCACGTACGTGTCCAGCGGCACGCCGTACTGGAGGCCGATCGAGATGGCCACCGAGAAGGCGTCCATGACCCCCGCGAGCGTGCTGCCCTGCTTGGACATCTTGAGGAAGACCTCGCCCAGGCCGTCGTCGGGGTAGGACGAGGCGGTCATGTAGCCCTTGGCCCCGCCCACCGTGAAGCGGGTGGTGGTGCTGGGCCGCTGGTTCGGCATCCGCCGCCGGGTCGGCCGCGCGACCTCCACGACCTGGACGACCGGCTCCTTCGACTCCGGAGCCGCTTCCTCGGAGGCGTCCTCGGAGGTCTTCTTCGCGATCGACAGCGGCTGGCCGACCTTGCAGTTGTCGCGGTAGACGGCCAGCGCCTTGAGGCCGAGCCGCCAGCCCTCCAGGTAGACCTGCTCGATGTCGTCGACCGTGGCCGCCTCGGGCAGGTTCACGGTCTTGGAGATCGCGCCGGACAGGAACGGCTGGACCGCCGCCATCATCCGGACGTGGCCCATCGGGGCGATGGCCCGCTCCCCCATCGCGCAGTCGAACACCTCGTAGTGCTCCGGCCGCAGGCCGGGGGCGTCCACGACGTGACCGTGCTCGGCGATGTACTCGACGATCGCCTCGACCTGCTCCTCCAGGTAGCCGAGCCGGCGCAGCGCGCGCGGGATCGTCTGGTTGACGATCTGCATGGAGCCGCCGCCGACGAGCTTCTTGAACTTGACCAGCGCCAGGTCGGGCTCGATGCCGGTGGTGTCGCAGTCCATCATGAGCCCGATGGTTCCCGTGGGCGCCAGCAGCGAGGCCTGCGCGTTCCGGTAACCGTTCTTCTCACCGGTGCGGAGGCATTCCTGCCACTGCCGGGTGGCCTCGGCGTGCAGGCCCTTGTCCATGTCGTCGAGGGTGCGCAGATTGTCGTTGGCCGCGGCGTGCTTGCGCATGACCCGCTTGTGCGGCTCCGCGTTGCGCTGGTAGCCGTCGTACGGGCCGACGATCCCGGCGAGCTCGGCCGAGCGGCGGTAGGAGACGGCGGTCATCAGCGAGGTGATGCCCGCGGCGATCGCCCGGCCCCCGTCGGAGTCGTACGCGTGGCCGGTCGCCATCAGCAGCGCGCCCAGGTTGGCGTAGCCGATGCCGAGCTGCCGGTACGCCCGGGTGGTCTCGGCGATCTTCCGCGTCGGGAAGTCGGCGAAGGTGATGGAGATGTCCATCGCCGTGATGATCAGCTCGGTGATCTTCACGAAGTTCGCGACGTCGAAGCTGTCGTCGTCGCGCAGGAACTTCAGCAGGTTGATCGAGGCGAGGTTGCACGAGGAGTTGTCCAGGTGGACGTACTCCGAGCAGGGGTTGCTCGCCGTGATGCGCCCGGTCTCCGGGCAGGTGTGCCAGTCGTTGATCGTGTCGTCGTACTGCACGCCCGGGTCGGCGCACTCCCAGGCGGCCTGCGCCATCTTGCGGAACAGCGACCGGGACTCCACCTCCTCGATGACCTCGCCCGTCAGCCGGGCCCGCAGGCCGAAGTTCGACCCGGCCTCCACGGCGCGCATGAACTCGTCCGAGACGCGGACCGAGTTGTTGGCGTTCTGGTACTGGACGGACACGATGTCCTTGCCGCCGAGGTCCATGTCGAACCCGGCGTCGCGCAGCGCGCGGACCTTGTCCTCCTCGCGCGCCTTGGTCTCGATGAACTCCTCGATGTCGGGGTGGTCCACGTCGAGGACGACCATCTTCGCCGCCCTGCGGGTGGCGCCGCCCGACTTGATGGTCCCGGCGGACGCGTCGGCGCCGCGCATGAAGGAGACCGGGCCGCTGGCCGTGCCGCCGCTGGACAGGAGCTCCTTGGACGAGCGGATCCGGGAGAGGTTGACCCCCGAGCCCGAGCCGCCCTTGAAGATCACGCCCTCTTCCTTGTACCAGTCGAGGATCGACTCCATCGTGTCGTCCACGGCGAGGATGAAACACGCGCTCACCTGCTGGGGGGAGCGGGTGCCGACGTTGAACCAGACCGGGGAGTTGAAGCTGAAGACCTGGTGGATCAGGGCGTGCTTGAGCTCGTGGTCGAAGATCTCCGCGTCCTCGTCGGAGGCGAAGTAGCCGTTCTCGACGCCGGTCCTGGTGTAGACGCCCACCACCCGGTCGACGAGCTGCCGCAGGCTCGACTCGCGCTGCGGGGTGCCCACCGCGCCCCGGAAGTACTTGGTGGTCACGATGTTGGCCGCGTTGACCGACCAGGAGGCGGGGAACTCCACGCCGTGCTGCTCGAAGTTGACCGAGCCGTCGCGCCAGTTGGTCATCACGACGTCGCGCCGCTCCCAGCGGACCTCGTCGTACGGGTGGACGCCCGGCGTGGTGAAGATGCGCTTCATCTTCAGGCCCCTGCGCGGACGCTTCGCTCCCCGGCCTCCCGCACCCGCCGCTGTGCCGCTCACGGTCTCCGTCATGACTTCCCCCTCCCGGGGCCCGATGGAGCCCCTCTTTCCGACCACGCTCGTTACACCCTCATCGTCGCGCCGCACGGCTCGCTCCTCGCCCCGCCCGCCGGCGCCGGCGGCTACTCCCCGCCGCCGTGGGCCGCCCTGAGCCGCTCGATCTCCGCTTCGAAGTCCGCCAGCGTCTCGAAGCTCCGGTAGACCGACGCGAACCGCAGGTACGCCACCTCGTCCAGGTCGCGGAGCGGGCCCAGGATGGCCAGCCCCACCTCGTGCGAGGCGATCTCCGCGGCGCCGGTGGCCCGGATGGTCTCCTCCACGCGCTGCCCGAGCTGGGCGAGGGAGTCCTCGCCGACCGGGCGTCCCTGACAGGCGCGCCGTACGCCCGCGACGACCTTCTCCCGGGAGAACGGCTCGGTGACCCCGCTGCGTTTGCTCACCATCAGCAGGACGGTCTCCTGCGTGGTGAACCTGCGCCCGCATTCGGGGCAGGTGCGGCGGCGGCGGATGGCCGCGCCGTCCTCGGCTGCGCGGCTGTCCACGACCCGTGTGTCCGGGTGGCGACAGAACGGACAGTGCACTTCATCGCCTCCCTGAACGCCCATCCCGAACACAAGGTGTAGTGAACTTACACCGCTGTGACTACTAGATGTTGGGGTCCAACGGTAGAAGTGCCCGTCCTTGAACGCAAGTCGAACCGGGCGTGGCGGGGGAAGTTCCTGCTCGGCGGGCGTGTCGCCCCATCCGTCCCACCCGCCTCCCCTGCCCCGGGCACGAAGGAATAGGCCGTACGGCTTTTTCGCGCCCCGATTTCCCCATTCCTTCTGAGCTGGGCGTACGACCGGCCGAGAAGATCGGGTAAATCGAACACGGGATCGATCGAACTCCCGTACGATGAGGAGAACGGCGAGATCGGCGATTTCGCTGGATATCGAACAATTGTTTGACGCTGATCTTGAATCGCGGTACGGTCGCTCTGTGCGACATGAGGAACACGGATTGAGAGGTGGCATCGTGAGTGACCGAAGTGAGCAGGCGAATGGCGTCGGCGACCTCGCGGTTCGTCGGCGTGACTCGCTTGGCCTCACCCCCAGGCAGCGGAAGATCCTCGAGGTGATCCGCGACTCGGTCCAGCAGCGCGGCTATCCGCCGTCCATGCGGGAGATCGGGGAGGCTGTCCAGCTGACCAGCACCTCCAGCGTGTCGCACCAGCTCACGGCGCTCCAGCGTAAGGGCTACCTCCGCCGGGACCCGCACCGCCCCCGGGCGCTGGAGGTCAGGCTCCCCGGTGAGCCGGTCCTGTGGGTGGACCCGGACGCCGCCGAGGAGGAGAGCGGCTTCAACCGGCCCACCGCGGCGTACGTGCCGCTGGTCGGCCGCATCGCCGCCGGTGGCCCCATCCTCGCCGAGCAGAGCATCGAGGACGTGTTCGCGCTCCCCAAGCAGCTTGTCGGCGAGGGCACGCTGTTCCTGCTCCAGGTCTCCGGCGACTCGATGATCGAGGCCGCCATCGCCGACGGAGACTGGGTCGTGGTGCGGCAGCAGCCGGTGGCCGACAACGGCGACATCGTCGCGGCGATGATCGACGGCGAGGCCACCGTGAAGACGTTCAAGCGCAAGGACGGGCACGTGTGGCTGGTGCCGCACAACCCGAACTACGAGCCGATCCCCGGTGACGAGGCCACCGTGCTCGGCAAGGTCACGGCCGTCCTGCGCAAGCTGTAGTCACGCGGCTGTAGTCACGCCCGTGCCGGCGTCCCGCCGCGGGACGCCGGTATGGCTGCTTCCCGGATGACCGATATCCGGCGATTAGGGTGAGTCCCGTGAAACTCGACTCGCTCTCCCTGGAGGCCGCCCGCGCCCGTGACGGGATCAAGTGGGCCCTGGCCGCGCCCGACGTCATCCCCGCCTGGGTCGCCGACATGGACTTCCCGGTGCCCGACGCGGTCCGGGAGGCCGTCGCGCGACGCGCGGCCACGGATCTCGGCTATCCCGAGTGGCTGGACCAGCCGGCCGCCGGGCCGCTGGCGGAGGCGTTCGCCGAGCGGATGGAGGCGAGATACGGCTGGCGCGCCGATCCCGGGCACGTGCGGTCCTACACCGACCTCAACCAGGCCCTCCAGGTGCTGCTGCACCTCATGACCGAGCCCGGCGACGCCGTGGCGCTGCACGTCCCGGCCTACGACCCCTTCCTCGTCACCATCACGGGGATGGGCCGCCGCCTGGTGCCGATGCCGCTGACGGCCGAGGGCCGGTTCGAGGTCCCCGGCGAGCCCGTACGGGTGCTCCTGCTGGTGAACCCGCAGAACCCGTCGGGCCGGTCGTTCACCCGGGAGGAGCTGGAGGCGGTCGCCGCGTACGCCGACCGGCACGGCACGCTGGTGATCGCCGACGAGATCCACGCCGACCTGACGTACGCCCCGGCCCGGCACATCCCGTTCGCCACGATCCTCCCGGAGCGTACGGTCACGCTGACCTCCGCCAGCAAGGCGTTCAACATGGGCGGGCTGCACTGCTCGGTGGCCCATCTGGGCGCCAGGGGCGTCAGGGACGCGGTCGGCCGCCAGCCCGCCCACATCTACGGCGCGCCGAGCGTCCTCGGCGTGGAGGCCACGGTGGCCGCGTGGCGGCACGGCCACGCGTGGCTGGAGGAGGTGCTGGCGATCCTGGACCGCAACCGCCGGCTCATCGCCGAGCGGCTCCCGTCCGGGGTGGGGTACCGCATGCCCGAGGCCACCTATCTCGCGTGGCTCGACTTCGGCATCCCCGACGCCGCCTCCTTCGTCGAGCGGGAGGCCCGGGTCAAGCTCAACCCGGGCCCCAACTACGGAGGCGGGGACACGTTCGCCCGCCTCAACTTCGCGACGTCGGCGCCGATCCTGGAGGAGATCCTGGCCAGGATCGCCGCCGCGCTGAAGTGATCCGCCCGCTCAGCTCGCCGCGCAGGTGACCTGCGACGGCACGCCGTTGGTGCCGGACCAGCTCGCGTTGAACCCGAACGCCGTGGACGCCCCGGCACCGAGCGCCCCGTTGTAGGACATGTTCGTCACCGTGACGTTGGACCCGCTGGCGCTGAGCGAGCCGTTCCAGAGCTGGCTGATGGTCTGCCCGTTCGGGAAGGCCCACTTCACGGTCCAGCCGGAGATGGCGGAGCTGCCCGCCTTCACCGTGACCTCACCCTGGAAGCCGCCGCTGTACTGGTTGACGACCTTGTAGGTGGCGGTGCAGGACTTGCCCCCGTTCCCGCTGGGGGACGCGGACGGCGAGGCCGACGGAGACACCGACGGTGACGCCGAGGGAGAGGTCGAGGGCGAGGAGGACGGGGACGCCGAGGGCGAGGCCGAAGGCGACTGCGGCCTGCCGCCCACCGGCGGGATCAGGTACGGCGAGATGATGCTCTGCTTGGCCTGGTCGACCGTGGCCCAGTCGTCCTTCAGGATGCCGCCCGTGTCACCCGAGTTGGGGTTCCACGACCAGTAGGTGAACGACATGCCGTTCACCCCGGTGCCCAGGTACTTCATGAGCTCCTGGAGCCAGATCTTGTCGGTGTTGCTGGCCAGCGTGGTGCCGAACTCGCCCACCATGATCGGCGCGATGTTCTGCTTGTACAGGTAGCCGAAGTACTTGTCCCAGATGGCCGGCATGTTCGCCGGGTACGTCGGGTCGTCGAACCACGGCTGGTGGTAGACCGACGTGGCGTACTCGTGCGGCGAGTAGACGAGCCGGTTCGCCACGTTCAGCCGGACGGGGAACTGCCCGGCCTTGGTGAGGTTGCCGCCCCACCAGCCGCAGTCCTCGTCGTTGCTGGTGTCGTTGTCCCAGATGTTGGACAGGCCGCCGCTCGGGCAGCTCACGCCCTCCACGAAGATCAGCCAGTTGGGCTGCACGGACAGGATCGCGTTGCCCGCCCGCTCGGCCGCGAGCCGCCAGTCGCGCGCCTGGTCGCCGCAGCCCCAGCAGGAGCCGGTCGCGTTCGGGTTGGTGCCGTCGGCGTGCGGCTCGTTGTGCAGGTCGGCCCCGATGACCGTGGTGTTGCCGGCGTAGTGCTGGGCCAGCGACTTCCAGTCGGCGATCCAGGTCGACTCGGGAACGCCGGAGGTGTACCACAGCGCGGTCTGGCCCGCGCTGGTCGGCCGGTGCCGGTCGAGGATGATCCGCATGCCCTTCTGGCCCGCGTAGTCCACGACCTTGTCGAGGATCTGCAGCGGCGACAGGCCGATGAGATCGGGGTTGGATGCGGTGTTGACGCTCGTCGCCTGCGCGCCCGGCTTCAGCGCGTCGTCGGAGAACGGCACCCGGATCGTGTTGTAGCCCAGGTTCGCCATGAGGTCGAGCTGGCTCCTCCACGGGTTGTTGGCCCACAGCCCGTGGAAGGTCTTGTTGTCGGTCTCCATGCCGAACCAGTTGATGCCGGTCAGCCGGACGGTGGCTCCGGTGCTGTCGACGATCTTGTTCCCGCTGGTGTGCAGGTAGCCGGTGCCCGTGCCGGCCGCGTTCGCCGGTGAACCGGTGGCGACGAGCACGGTCGCCGCCATCGCGACGGCGGTCGCCAGCCCGCCGAGAATGCGTCTGTACAAGACGTGCCTCCCACGAGGGGCGCACGCCACCGGTGAGCCGTACGGTCAGGCGCGCACCCCAGACCACCGCCGGAGCGGTGGTGGTCGCGGCATGCCCTGACCGCACGCCTCATCTGTATGAGTGTTTTGTGGCTCGGGCGTAATTTTGTCCGGACAGCTGCCCGATCGTCAACGTCCGGTCACGGGACGATGTTGACGAGCTTCGGCGCCCGCACGATGACCTTGCGCGGCGCGCCGTCCAGGTAGGGCCTGACCTTCTCCGACGCCAGGGCCAGCGCCTCCAGGTCGGCCTCGGAGATGTCCGGGGACACCTCCAGCCGATCGCGGACCTTCCCCGCCACCTGGACCACGGCCGTGACCGACTCCTGCACCAGCAGCGCCGGGTCGGCCTGCGGCCAGCCCGCCTTCGCGACCGACGGCGCGTGACCGAGCCGCTCCCAGCCCTCCTCCGCGACGTACGGCGCGACCAGCGACAGCATGACCGCCAGGGTCTCGGCGGCCTCGCGGACGGCGGGGTCGCCGGCGCCGGGGCCGGCGTCGATCGCCTTACGCGCGGCGGAGGTCAGCTCCATCATGCGGGCCACCGCGACGTTGAACCGGTGGCCGTCGATGAGCCGGGTGACCTCGTCGATGGTCCGGTGGGTGACCTTGCGCAGTTCGACGTCGCCCCCGGCGAAGCCCGTGCCCGGGGCGGACGCCGCTCCGGCCTCCGTCATCACGCGGAACGCGCGGGCCAGGAACTTCTGCGACGCGGCCGGCGAGACGTCGGCCCAGTCGATGTCGTCCTCCGGCGGCCCGGCGAAGATCATCGTCAGCCGGACGGCGTCCACGCCGTAGTTGTCGATCTGCTGGCCGAGGTCCACGCCGTTGCCCAGCGTCTTGGACATCGCCTTGCCCTGGTTGATCACCTGGCCCTGGTTGAGCAGGCGCTCGAAGGGCTCGGTGAAGCCGACCAGGCCCATGTCGTGCAGGACCTTGGTGAAGAACCGCGCGTACAGCAGGTGGAGCACCGCGTGCTCGACGCCGCCGACGTACTGGTCGATCGGGCCCCACTCGCGGACCCTCTCCACGTCGAACGGGCCGTCGGTGTAGCCCGGGTCGCAGTAGCGCAGGAAGTACCACGACGAGTCGACGAAGGTGTCCATCGTGTCGGTGTCCCGCTGGGCGGGGCCCCCGCACTTGGGGCAGGAGACGTTGACCCAGTCCGTGGCGGCGGCCAGCGGCGAGACGCCCTTCGGCTGGAGGTCCGCGCCGCGCAGGTCGGGCAGCGTGACCGGCAGCTGGTCGTCCGGCACCGGGACCTCGCCGCAGTCCATGCAGTGGATGATCGGGATCGGCGTGCCCCAGAACCGCTGCCGCGACAGCAGCCAGTCGCGCAGGCGGTAGTTGACCGTTGCCCTGCCGGTGCCGCGCTCCTCCAGGACCTCGATGATCTTCTGGATCGCCTCGGCCTTCGTCAGCCCGTCGAGCGGGCCGGAGTTGACCAGCGTGCCCTCGCCGGGGGTGGCGACACCGGTCTCACCGGGGTCGGCCAGGCCGGTGTGCACGACGACCTTCACCGGCAGGCCGAACTTCCGCGCGAAGTCGAGGTCGCGCTGGTCGTGGGCGGGCACCGCCATGATCGCGCCGTGGCCGTAGTCGGACAGCACGTAGTCGGCGGCCCAGACCGGGATGCGCTCTCCGCTGACCGGGTTGACCGCGTAGGTGCCCAGGAAGACGCCGGTCTTCTCCTTCTCGGTGGACAGCCGCTCGATGTCGGAGAGCTTTGCGACCTCGGCGCGGTAGGCGGCCAGCGCCTCGGCCTGCTCGGGGGCGACGATCTCCTCGGCCAGCGGGGCGTCCGCCGCGACGACGAAGAACGTCGCGCCGTACAGCGTGTCGGGGCGGGTGGTGTAGACGGTGACCGGCTCGTCGCGGCCCTCGATCTCGAACCGGACGTCGGCGCCGGTGGAGCGGCCGATCCAGTTGCGCTGCATCGTGAGGATGCGCTCGGGCCAGCCGTCCTCGATCCGCGCCATGTCGTCGAGCAGCCGGTCGGCGTACTCAGTGATCTTGAAGTACCACTGCGTCAGTTCACGGCGGACGACGTCGGCTCCGCAGCGCTCGCACTTGCCCCCCACGACCTGCTCGTTCGCCAGCACGGTCTGGTCCTGCGGGCACCAGTTGACCAGGCCGCCCTTGCGGTAGGCCAGGCCCCGCTCGTAGAAGCGGGTGAACAGCCACTGGTTCCAGTGGTAGTACTCCGGGTCGCTGGTGTGCAGGCGGCGCGACCAGTCGAAGGAGATCGCGTACCGCTTGAACGAGTTCGCCTGCGTCTCGATGTTCGCGTACGTCCACTCGGCCGGGTGGGCGTTGCGCTTGATCGCGGCGTTCTCGGCGGGCAGGCCGAAGGAGTCCCACCCGATGGGGTGCAGGACGTTGTAGCCCTTCTGGAACCAGTACCGCGCGACGACGTCGCCGATCGCGAAGACCTCGCCGTGTCCCATGTGGAGGTCGCCGGAGGGGTAGGGGAACATGTCGAGCATGTACTTGCGCGGCCTGGTGTCCGCGGCGTCCTCGACCGCCGCGAAGGGGTTCGACTCCTCCCACCGCGGCAGCCACTTGGCCTGCAGCGCCTGCGGGTCGTACACCGGCTCGTCCACTTCCACTCCTCGCCCGGCGGCAGAATCAGGGTTGATGACGCCCGCCCGGGCAACCCCTGTCGTACGATCGGGGCAGCCCTCGCCTGCGCGCTCTCACGCGCCGAGCTGTGAGACGGATGCCCCAAGTACGGGGTGGCCCAGTGCAGGTGACGCAGTGCAGGGTGGCGGCACGCGTGTCAAGCGTAGCGCAGTCGCCCATGTGGCCGCGGTTTCGATCATCCGGGGCTGACCTCGCGTGTCAGAGTGCGATACCCGATGGTGATAGTTCCGTTGTGACCTCTTATGTCCGCTCCTTTACTGTGCTTCCGTGGCCAACACTTTCCCGCCTCCGGACCTGCCGATGCAGGACCCGCCCACCGACCCCACCGGTGAGCAGTTCCGCGGGGCATTCTCCGATTTCACTGCGGCAGCCCCCGGCTCCCATGAGATCATGCCAGGCACCCCCAATTCGGGCATGATCTCGGGAGGTAGCGTGCCCTCGGACCGCAGTGAGCCCCAGCGGGCGCCGGCCTGGCCGGAGGTCCCCCCGGCCTGGCCCGAGATCCCTCCGCCGGCCTCCTTCACACCCACAGTGCGCTCCTTCGTCGAGGGGGCGCCACGGGACGCGGACGCGGCGACCATGGCGGGCCCCGTGCCCGGCACGGCTCCGCGCATGCCCACCCCCGCCTTCGGCGAGCCCGGCCCGCCGCCGCGGTCCCCCGCCGGCCCCGCCGCGCCGGCCGGTCCGGCCACCCCGTTCACCCCGGCCGCCCCGTTCACCCCCTCGGTCCGGTCGTACGCCGAGACCTCCCCGCCCCTCCCCCCGCCCTCCCGGCCCGCCTCTCCGCACGCGTCCACGGCTCCGCCGCCGCCTCCCCAGCCGGACGACCCGTACCGGCCGTTCGTGACGGCGGGGCAGATCAGCGGGCCCAAGACGCCTCCGGCGCACCGGCAGCAGGAGCTGTGGAACACGGTGTTCGGGGAGAACTACCGGGCGATCGACGAGTACGAGGACGACGGGCCCGGCCGCCCCGTCTGGCTGTACGCGCTGGTGGCCTCCGTCGTGGCCGCGCTCGTGGCGGTGCTCGTCTGGGCGTTCGGCGCCGGGCCGCTCAGCTCGGGCAGGTCGGCCGAGGCGGCGACCCCGCCGCCCAAGCCCTCGGCCTCCACCCCCGCTTCCCGCTCCAGTGCCCGGCCACAGGCACAGGTGCCGCAGCTGCCCGTCTACAAGGGCACCGCCTCCCCGGTGAACGGCGTGCTCACCGACACCGCCGGCCGGATCACGCTGCCGAGGCTCGGCGGCCCCTGGCAGGCGGACGCCGACCCCGCCCAGACCAAGGCGACGTACGGCTTCACCACCCGGCAGTACGTGCCGGCCGGCATGACCACCAAGGGCAAGCGGGAGTTCGCCGTGGTGATGTCGGGGCCGCTGGCGCAGTCGCTCGCGGTGAAGTACACCACGCCCGACAAGCTGGGCCCCGTCCTCAGCGCGGTGATGTACCGCGCGCGGCAGACGCAGTTCCCCAAGGACAACAAGGTCACCAAGACCGCCCAGCAGCGCCTGTCGCGGGGCGGCCTGACCGGTCTGCTGGCCGCCTACAAGGTGACCGCCGACGGCGGCTCCACCACGGTCGTGATCGCCGCCGTCGACACCGGCGCCGACCTTCCCACGATCGTCTACATGGCGGTGCCGGAGCTGAAGAACGACCTGCTGCCCGACATCAACACGGTCGTCCGGTCGATCAAGCCGATCCGCTGAGGACCCCCTCCCGCCGTCAGAACGTGCAGGGCATGTGCTTGATGCCGTTGATGAAGCTGGACAGCAGGCGCTCCGGCTCGCCCGCCTCGATGCGGGGGACCCGGCGCAGCAGTTCGCGGAACATCACGGTGATCTCGCGGCGGGCCAGGTGGGCGCCGAGGCAGAAGTGGGGGCCGGGCCCGCCGAATCCGACGTGCGGGTTGGGGTCGCGCAGGATGTCGAACCGCAGCGGGTCGTCGAACACCCGCTCGTCCCGGTTGGCCGCCCAGTAGAACAGCAGCACCTTCTCGCCCACGCGGTAGCGCGTGCCGTTCATCTCGTGGTCCCGGGTGACCTTCCGGCGCATGAAGTTGACCGGTGCCGCCAGCCGGACGATCTCCTCCACGGCGCGCGGGGCGCGGCCCTCGAAGTCCTCCGTCCAGAGGCGCCGCTGATCGGGGTTGAGGGTGAGCAGGCGCATGCCGGAGGAGATGGCGTTGCGGGTCGTCTCGTTGCCCGCCACGACGAGCAGGATGAAGAACGAGGCGAGCTCCTGCGTGGTCAGCCGTTCCCCGTCGATGTTGGCGTTGACCAGCGACGAGATCAGGTCGCCGGTGGGCCGCTCGGCCCGGTGGACGGCGAGGTCCTGCACCAGTTGCTGCAGCTCCATCGCGGCGGTGAGCAGCGCGTGCGCGATACCCTGCGGGTCGCCGCCGTACTCGGGGTCGGTGGCGCCGAGGATGACGTTCGACCGGTCGAAGACGAAGCCGTAGTCCTTCTCCGGAATGCCCGCCATGTCGCAGATGATCTTCAGGGGCAGCCGGGCGGCCACCTCGGTCACGAAGTCGCAGCCCGGTCCGGTCTCCAGCAGGTCGTCCACGATGCGGGCGGCCGCCGCCTCGACGTCGGCCTCGAACTGCCTGATCATGCGGGGGGTGAACGCCCGGGAGACGATGCGCCGCAGGCGGGCGTGCCGCGGGTCGTCCATGTTGATCATGGAGCCGAAGTACTCGGTGAACTCCGCGGGCAGGTCGGGGATGTTGGTCGCCCCGCCGTCGCCGGAGCAGAAGATCTCGGGCGCGCGGCTGGCCTCCAGGATGTCGGCGTGCCGTACGAGCGCGTGGTAGCCGGGGCCGCGCGTCCCGGCGAAGTTGATCTCGGGCTCGGCGAAGAAGACCGGCGTGCCCAGGTCGCGCAGCAGCCGGAAGGCGTGCTCCCGCTCCTCGTCCGGCCGGGCCCAGAAGTCCCAGCTCGACAGGTCGATGTCCGGCACGGAGGTGATGGGCGCCCGCCCCGTGGGCCGCGTGGTCATGGACCCGCCCCTTCGACGAAGACTAGAACGACATTCGGTGGTCAGTCTGCCACAGCGCCGGGATCAGGAGCGGAAGGACTGCGGCAGGGCGGAGGCCTGCGCCTGCCGGTAGCGCGAGGGCGGGATGCCGTACAGGTCGACGAAGGCCTGACGGAGGGTCTCGGCCGTGCCGAAGCCGCACCGGGCCGCGACGGCGGCCACCGGCAGCGAGGTGGTGGCCAGCAGATGGGCGGCGGCCTCGGCCCGCGCCCGGCGGACGAACCGGCCCGGCGTCTGACCGAGGTGCCGGAGGAACAGGCGGGTCAGGTGACGCTCGCTCACCCCCGCCCCGGCCGCCAGCGCGGCGGTGCCCAGATCGGCGCCGAGGTGGCCGGTGACGTGGTCGACGACCCGCCTGACCAGGTCGTCGCCGGGGGGCGGGCCTTCGGTGAACATGCTCATCTGCGCCTGGTTGCCGGGACGCTGCAGATAGGTCACCAGGTGGCGGGCCACCTCCCGGGCCAGGGCGGAGCCGTTGTCCTCCTCGATGAAGGCGAGGGTCAGGTCCAGCGCGCTGGTGACGCCGGCGGCCGTGGTGACGTTGCCGTCCCGGATGAAGATCGGCGCGGCGTCCACGGTGATCTCGGGGTGGCGCGAGGCGAGCGTGGAAGCGTACCCCCAGTGCGTGGTGACGCGCCGGCCGTCGAGCAGCCCGGCGGCGGCCAGCACCGCCGCGCCCGTGCACACCGAGGCGACGCGGCGGCTCTCCCGGGCCAGACGGCGGACGTGCCCGACGATCACCCGGTTGGCGGCGGCGAGTTCGTGCCCGATGCCCCCGGACAGCACGAGCGTGTCCAGCGGCCCGGTGACGCGTTCGAGGGCCTGCTGCGCCTGCAGCGTCAGCCCGCTGCCACAGGTGACGGGCAGCCCGGAGGGGGTCACCAGGCACACGTCGTACGGAGGCGCGGCGCCCTGGACGTTCGCCATGACGAGGCTCGACGTCACGCACGCGATGTCCAGGAGTTCCGCCGCGTGGTACCCGACCACGACCACCCGCCGCGAGATCACACCGGGACTGTACGTCACAGGGACCGGTATCCCAAGTTTCCGGACCTGTCGCCGGTCCCGTACTTCGCGGAGCCCCCGGCCGCCGGGACAGTCGAGCCATGACACAGACGACGCCCGCCGGGCACACCGGCCTCCCGTCCGGCTCTCCGTCCGGCCCCCGGCGATGGAGACGCTTCGCCCTGCACTACCTCGAAATGGTTGTGGCGATGTTCGCCGGGATGTTCGCGCTCGGCCTGCTGTGGTCCGCCCTGGGGATCGGGTTCTCCCACACCCGCGACCCCGAGCTCGCCTACCTGCTGATGGCGTTCGACATGTCGGCGGGCATGGCCGTGTGGATGCGCGTGCGCGGCCACGCCTGGGCCGGGACGCTGGAGATGTGCGCCGCCATGTTCGTCCCGGTCGTGCCGTTGTTCCCTCTCCTGTGGCTGGGCCTGATCGACGGGATGACCGTGATGATCCTGGCGCACGTCGCGATGTTCCCGCTGATGCTGGCGGCCATGCTCCACCGGCGCGACGAGTACGCCCACTGCTGAACACGCTGCTGAACACGCTGCTGACCGGGCACTCAAAATCGGACGGATCAGCCGTTACGCTGAGGTACCTACCGGTTGGTATGGACCACGCGTCCGACAGAAAGAGGGAGCGGCAGATGCTCAACCTGGCCGTCGTGCTGGAGGACAGCGCACGTGACGAGCCCGACGCCACCGCGGTCGTCTTCGGAGACCTCCGCCTGCCGTACTCGCTCGTGAACACCATCGCCGGTCAGGTCGCCAACCTGCTCGCCGCCCGCGGCGTGGGCAGGGGCGACAAGGTCGCCCTCGCCTGCCCGAACCTGCCCTACTTCCCGTTCGTGTACTACGGGATCCTCAAGGCGGGCGCGACCGTGGTCCCGCTGAACGTGCTGCTGCAGGCCAGGGAGATCGCCTATCACCTGGACGACTCCGGCGCCAAGGCGTTCTTCTGCTTCGAGGGCACGCCGGAACTGCCGCTGGGCGAGCGCGGCCGGGCCGGGTTCGCCGAGGCCGGGCGGGCCGAGCACTTCATCGTGCTGCCGGCCACGCCGTTCGCCACCGAGTCGGCGTACGGCGAGACGTTGTGGGCGGCGCTCGACGGGGTGCCGGGCGAGTTCGAGACCGTGCAGACCTCCCCCGGGGACACGGCGGTCATCCTCTACACGAGCGGCACCACCGGGCAGCCCAAGGGCGCCGAACTGACCCACCAGAACATGGTGATGAACGCCGTCGTCAGCGACGAGATGTTCCCGCGCCAGGACCGCAGCACCTACCTCGTGGCGCTGCCGCTGTTCCACTCCTTCGGCCAGACCGTGCTGATGAACGCCGGGTTCCGGCGCCGCGCCACGCTCGTGCTGATGCCGCGCTTCGAGCCGGCCGAGGCGCTCGCCCTGATGGAGCGGGAGAAGGTCACGCTGTTCGCCGGAGTGCCGACGATGTACTGGGCGATGCTCACCGCGGTGCGTGCCGGGGCCGCCGCGGTGCCGTCCTCGCTGGTCACCGCCGCCTCCGGAGGGTCCGCGCTGCCGGTCGAGGTGCTCAAGGACTTCAGCGCGACGTTCGGGGTGGACATCCTGGAGGGCTACGGCCTGTCGGAGACCTCGCCGGTGGCCTCGTTCAACCAGCCGGGCCATCCCGCCAAGGCCGGCTCGATCGGCACCCCGATCTGGGGCGTCGAGATGAAGCTGGTGGACGCCGAGTGGAACACGGTCGGCGACCCCGGCGGCATCGGCGAGATCGCCGTCCGCGGCCACAACGTGATGAAGGGCTACCACAACCGGCCCGAGGCGACCGCGGAGGTCATGCGGGACGGCTGGTTCCGCACCGGGGACATGGCCCGGTGCGACGAGGACGGTTACTACTTCATCGTCGACCGGGCCAAGGACATGATCATCAGGGGTGGGTTCAACGTCTATCCCCGGGAGATCGAGGAGGTCCTCATGACCCACCCGGCGGTCTCGCTCGCCGCGGTCGTCGGGGTCCCCCACGAGTCGCACGGCGAGGAGGTCAAGGCGTACGTCATCCGCACGCCCGGCGACACGACCACCGAGGAGGAACTGGTGGCGTGGGGCCGGGAGACGATGGCGGCCTACAAGTACCCGCGGATCGTGGAGTTCCGCGAGTCCCTGCCGATGACCGCCACCGGCAAGATCCTCAAGCGCGAGCTTCGGTAGGAACCGTCACGGCCAGTCGAGGGACGGGCGCAGCGGCACGTGCGACCGTCCCTCGTCGAGCCGGACGCCGAGCACCTGGTGGAGCTGCACCTTGTTGCGCTCGAACCCGACCACGCACCCGGCCATGTAGAGCCGCCAGACCCGGGCGGTGCCCTGTCCGACCTCCTCCACGGCCTCGTCCCAGTGCTCGTCGAGGTTCTTGCACCACTCGCGCAGGGTCAGCGCGTAGTGCTCGCGCAGGTTCTCCTCGTGCCGGACCTCGTAGCCGATGTCCTCCATCTGGCGGATCAGGTGGCCGACCGACTCGAGCTCGCCGTCGGGGAAGACGTAGCGGTTGATGAAACCACCCTTGTTCAGGGTCTTCTCCGTGCTGGTCGGGCGGGTGATGCAGTGGTTGAGGAGGCGCCCGCCCGGCTTGAGCTTGCCGTAGAGGAAGGAGAAGTACGACGGCAGGTTGTCCTTGCCGATGTGCTCGGTCAGGCCGATCGAGCTGACCCGGTCGAACCCGGTCTCGGCGACGTCGCGGTAGTCCATGAACCGGACCTCGGCGAGCTCCGACAGCCCGGCCTCGGCGATGGCCTTCTGCGCGTACTCGGCCTGCTGCCGCGACAGCGTGACGCCGAGGCCCTTGACGCCGTACTCCTTGGCCGCGTGCATGACCATGCCGCCCCAGCCGCAGCCGACGTCGAGCAGCCGCATTCCGGGCTTGAGGTCCAGCTTCTTGGCGACCAGGTCGAACTTGGTGTGCTGCGCCTCCTCCAGCGTCGCGTCCGGCCGGGGGAAGACCGCGCAGGTGTACGCCATGGAGGGGCCGAGCACCCACTCGTAGAACCGGTTGGAGACGTCGTAGTGGTGGTGGATCACCTCGGCGTCACGCTGCTTGGCGTGCCGGCTGCCCAGCTTCGCCAGCGTGCTCTGCCGCGCCTCCTGCGGCGGCGGCGGCACGCGCATCAGCAGCGGCTTGAGCCCGAGCGAGCGGGCCGCGGCGATCTTCTCGCCGAGCGGCAGGTCGTTGAGCGTCAGCGACCACATCCGGTCGAGCAGGGTGTACATGTCACCGTGCACGTCCATGTGCCCCGCGATGTACGCGCGGGCGAGACCGAGCTCCCCCGGCGCCTGCGCGAGGTAGGCCACCGCCGCCGGCGTCTTCACCTCGATGCGGATGTCCGCACCCGGGGATCCCGCCTTGCTGCCGTCGTAGGCGACGAACTCGACGCCCGCGTCAGGACCGACGATCTTCTCGAAGATCTCCGCAAGAGCCATTAAACCTCTCCCGACGTATCGACGCCCACCTACCTGGCCCTGACGCACTTGTCGTACAGGTCCAGCAGCCGGCCGCCCGGGTCGTAGGCGCTCTTGACCGGCCAGTAGGCGTCCCCGTTGTAGAGCCGCCAGAACTCCTCACGACCGTAGAAGGAGGTGGAGTACAGCGACTTGTGGCCGTCGAGCGCGTGCACGGCGCGCTCGATCAGCCGGTTGTGATACCCGTCGTACTGGCCCCGCGGCAGCGGCACCATCCCCCAGAAGCCGAAGTTCACGTACAGGCGGCCGGGTTCGAGGGGATAGAGCGACCACTCGCCGGTCGCCTTGAGCGGGCACATCCACACCGGGGTCATGCCGACCTCGCGGTGGAAGACCTCCAGGAACTCCGCGCCCCGCTCGACCGGGACCTCGACGTCCTGGATCACCGACTCGTGCACGGGGTTGTTCCGCCAGCGGTCGATCCTGGCCGTCAGCCCGTACCTCTGGTCGAGGCCGACGAGCCTGCGGTAGACGTCCGAGCGCATCCACCGGCGCGGCAGGAGCGAGCGGACCAGCGGCTGCTGCACCCCGAAGGCGCGCGAGCACCAGAACCAGTCGGTGTCCCAGCGCCACAGGTAGTCGCGGACGGTGAGCCAGTCGCGGGCGCGGCTGCGGATCGACTGGTAGTAGATCCGCATGCCGGTGTAGTCGGAGGTGTAGGGCGCCCGGTCGGAGAACGACCCGACGGTGACGTACAGCTCGTCGGGACTGAAGAACGTGCCGTCGACGAAGTCGATCGGCTCGCCGTCGTGCTCCCGGCTCTCGCAGATTTCCTGCATGGCGAGCATGCACTTGTCGGCGTCGTTGAAGCGGATGTGGGTCAGCTTGACGTACGGCTTCACCCGGGCCAGCTTGATGCGGATGCGCAGGGCGTAGCCGAGCGTGCCGTAGGAGTTGGGGAAGGCCCGGAACAGGTCCGCGTGCTCGTTGTCGGCCCGGGCCACCAGAATCCGCCCGTCGCCGGTGAGGATCTCCAGTTCCTCGACCGACTCGTGCGGCAGGCCGTCCCGGAAGCTGCTCGACTCGATGCCGAGACCGGTGACCGCGCCGCCGAGCGTGATCGTCTTCAGCTGCGGCACCACGTACGGCATGAGCCCGTGCGGCAGCGTGGCGTCCACCAGGTTCTCGTACGTCGTCATGCCCTGGACCTCGGCCGTCATGGTCACCGGGTCGACGTGGATGACCTGGTCCAGGTCACGGGCCGACAGCGACGCCGTCTTGGCCGGGGCCCGGAAGCGGAACAGGTTCGTCGTGGCCTTGGCCAGCCGAGGAGCGGCGTCTTCGGGGATGGCGGCGTAGGAGTCCCTGATCTGCTCGACGGCCTTTATATGGGCGGTCATACTGGCCGTGCGCTCTGGCATGACACCACCCCCATGGATCGTAGTGATCGCCTCTTGGCACGCTATCCCCGGACGGGGACGCAGACCAGAGTAGACACGTTACGCCCGCGAAAACTATCGAGTAGTCTCGCGACACCCCGTCGGCACAGATCGTATCCTTCCCGTGTTCTTCGCCTCGCGCGCCCCTGCCGTAACTGTGGAAACCGTCACGACCTGGGCCGACGAGTGTGTTCCACTGGGCTTCACTGGGCTTCACTGGGCTTCACTGGGCTTCCACCGGGCGGTGAGGAGGAACGCATGGAGAGGTCACGGGGGCCGCTGGCGGGGATCCGGGTGCTGGAGCTGGCCGGGCTCGCGCCGGGGCCGTTCGCCGGGATGATGCTCGCCGACCACGGCGCCGAGGTGCTGCGCGTCGACCGGGTGGCCGCGGTGGGCGACGAGCCCCGGCGGGAGGTGATGGACCGCGGCAAGCGGACGATCGGCCTCGACCTGAAGTCACCCGAGGGGGTGGCCGCGTTCCGGCGGCTGGCGGAGCGGGCCGACGTGGTGATCGAGGTGTTCCGCCCTGGCGTCGCCGAGCGGCTCGGCATCGGGCCGGACGACCTGCACGCCGTCAACGAGCGGCTCGTGTACGGCCGGATGACCGGCTGGGGCCAGGACGGCCCGCTCGCCCACACCGCCGGGCACGACATCGACTACATCGCGATCGCGGGCGTGCTGTCGATGCTGGGCCGCGCGGGGGACAAGCCCACCCCGCCCATCAACATCCTCGGCGACTTCGCCGGCGGCGGGCTCATGCTCGCGTACGGCGTGCTGCTGGCCCTGATCGAGCGGGAGCGGACCGGCCGCGGCCGGGTGGTGGACGCCGCGATGGTCGACGGCGCGGCGCTGCTGTTCTCCATGTTCCACGGCGCGGTGCACGGCGGCCACTGGGGTCCGCGCGGCACCAACCTCCTCGACACCGGCGCCCCCATGTACGACACGTACGAGACGGCCGACGGCGGGTTCCTCGCCGTGGGCGCGCTGGAGCCGCGGTTCTGGGCGGAGATGCTCGACCGCATGGGCGTCGCCGACCTGCCCGCCCGCGACGACCGGGCCAACTGGCCGGTCATCCGCGAACGGCTGGCCGAGGCGTTCCGGTCCCGTACGCGGGCCGAGTGGGAGGCGGTCTTCGAGGGCTCCGACGCCTGCGTGGTCCCGGTGCTCGACCCGCGCGAGGCCGCCGGGCACCCGCACAACCGGGCGCGCGGCACGTTCGTGGAGGTCGGCGGCGTGCCGCAGGCGGCGCCCGCGCCGCGGCTGGCCGGCGCCGGGCACGGTGACCTGTCCCCCGCCACCCGGCTGCACGACCTGAGCGCCTGGGGGCTGTCCGGCGACGAGGCGGAGGCCCTGCGCGCCGCCGGCGTGCTGGCCTGATCACGTGGACCGGCCAGGTCGCGGATCGGCTGCGGGCCTACACGAAGGCCAACACCGGCGAGCCGGATCAGGCCGGATGATCAGGCAGGCGCGGCCTGAGCCTGCGCCGGGGGCCCGGAGGGTTCGCCGAAGGACGGCAGGGTCGCGACGTAGAGGTCGGCTCCGTCGGGGTGGTGGATCTCCAGGTCGGTGGTGAAGGCGCGGGCGGGGGTCGCGCCCGACTCCGTGTGCTTCCACACCTGCTGCCAGGCGTCGATCAGCGCTCCGGGCATGGGTCCCCGCGCCTCGGCCAGCAGCGAGGGCACGCCGGGCACCCGTACGGCGACCATGCCCTCCGGCAGTCGCGCGGCCGTGCGCACCGCCACGCCGACGATCTGGGTGTAGGCGCCGTTGTGGTCGCTCTCGTAGTCCGTCAGCACGGCGTACAGGTTCTCGTCGACCCGGCCCGGCACATGGGCGAACGCCCCCGGCGCTCCGGCGCGGGCCCACAGGGCCGGCAGCCGGGCGAGGGCGGGGTCCGCCTCCGCCGCGTTGGTCGTCCGTACGACGTAGCCGACGACAAGCGTCTCCGGACGGTCAACGATGATCACTTGTGCTCCTCTCAGGCGAGGTCAATGTATCCCGTGTGCGGGTCTGCTCTCATCGGCGGGCGGGAATGCCGGAAATGACCGCTCACAACGTAGGCTGGACAAACGTGCGATTCCTCAACGATGTGACGCCGCCCTACGATCTCACGTACAGCGATGTCTTCATGGTGCCGTCCCGTTCCGCGATCGGGTCCCGCCTGGCCGTCGACCTGTCCACGGTCGACGGGACCGGCACCACGATCCCCGTCGTCGTCGCCAACATGACGGCCGTCGCGGGCCGCCGGATGGCCGAGACGATCGCCCGGCGCGGCGGCCTCGCCGTCATCCCCCAGGACATCCCGATCGAGGTCGTGGCCGACGTCGTCGACTGGGTCAAGAACCGCGACCTGGTCCACGACACGCCGATCGCCCTCACCCCGCACGACACCGTCGGAGAGGCGCTGACCCTGCTGCCCAAGCGGGCCCACGGCGCGGTCATCGTGGTCGACTGGGAGAACCGCCCGGTCGGCGTGGTGACCGAGGCCGACTGTCACGGCGTCGACATGTTCACCCAGCTCTCCCAGGTGATGAGCCCCTCGCCGCAGACGCTGCCGCGCGGGATCGACCCGCAGGCGGCGTTCGAGGCGCTGCACGGGGGCCGCCACCGGCTCGCCCCCGTCGTGGACGAGGACGGCCGGCTCGTCGGGATCCTCACCCGCACCGGGGCGCTGCGCTCCACCCTCTACCAGCCCGCCGTCGACGCCCGGAACCGGCTGCGGATCGCGGCCGCGGTCGGGGTGAACGGCGACGTGGCCGCCAAGTCCAAGGAACTGCTCGACGCCGGCGTCGACGTGCTGGTGGTCGACACCGCGCACGGCCACCAGGAGAAGATGATCGGCGCGCTGCGGGCCGTACGCGCGCTCGACCCCGCCGTGCCGGTCGCCGCGGGCAACGTCGTCACCGCCGAGGGCGTACGCGACCTGGTCGAGGCCGGGGCCGACATCGTGAAGGTCGGGGTGGGCCCGGGCGCCATGTGCACGACCCGGATGATGACCGGCGTCGGGCGCCCGCAGTTCTCCGCCGTCATGGAGTGCTCGGCCGAGGCCCGCCGCCTCGGGCGGCACGTCTGGGCCGACGGCGGCGTGCGTCACCCCCGCGACGTCGCACTCGCTCTCGCGGCGGGCGCCGCCAACGTCATGATCGGCTCGTGGTTCGCCGGCACGTACGAGTCCCCCGGCGACACCCGCACCGCCGCCGACGGCCGCAAGTACAAGGAGAACTACGGCATGGCCTCCGCCCGCGCCGTACGGCTGCGCACCGCCGAGGACACGCCGTTCGAGCGGGCCCGCAAGGCGTTGTTCGAGGAGGGCATCTCGACCTCCCGGATGTACCTCGACCCCGCGCGGCCGAGCGTGGAGGACCAGATCGACGCCATCGTGGCCGGCCTCCGGTCCTCCTGCACCTACGCGGGCGCCACCACGCTGGAGGAGTTCCACGAGCGTGCGGTGATCGGCGTGCAGAGCGCCTCGGGCTACAGCGAGGGCATGCCGCTGCACCAGAGCTGGTGACCCCACCGATTCCCGGCAGGAATATCGGGCTCTCTCGGGGTAGTGCGTTCCTCGTACCGGCCGCACTATCCCGCGGAGGCGCTCATGGAGTACTCACCGGCCGCAGAGCCGGCCAGTCCGGCGGTCGACAGACGGCTGCTGGTCAGCTACGACAACTACGCCGCGGCGCAACGCGCCGTCGACACGCTGTCCGACGCCGGTTTCCCGGTGGAGAACAGCGCGATCATCGGCAGCGACCTGCGCCTGGAGGAGACCGTCACCGGGCGGCTCACCAACGGCAGGGCCGCGCTGACGGGCCTTATCAGCGGCGCGGTCTTCGGGCTCATCGTCGGCATGTTCCTCGGGCTGTTCACCTCGACCACGACCTCGTTCTTCGGGCTGGTGCTGTGGTCGATCCTGTGGGGGGCCGTCGCGGGCGCCGCCTTCGGCTTCGTCGGCCACGCCTTCACCGGCGGGACGCGCGACTTCTCCTCCCGGAGCTCGATCGTCGCCGGGCGCTACGACGTGCTGGTGGCCTCGGCCATGCTGGACCAGGCCCAGGCCCTGCTGCAGGGCGGGGTTCGGCCGGCCGACACCGTCGTCCTCCAGCGGCCGCCGTCCGCCGGGCCCGCCACGCCGCCCGTGACCACGCCCGTGACGCCGCCCTCGCCGGTCTCCGGCGACACCGCCCCGCAGGCGGACCTCCGTACGGACGCGGAGCGCGCGGACGCCCGCGACGAGGACGCCCGTGACGAGCAGGTGCGCGACGAGCAGGCGCATGACGAGGCCGGGCTGTCGAGGGGCCGCCGCATGTGACGCCCGCCCGCGCTCTCAGGCACAAACGACGGCGCCTTCCCCGCCCGGTGCGGGGAAGGCGCCGTCGCGTCGGCCGTCGCGTCGGCCGTCGCGTCGGCCGTCGTGTCGGCCGTCGTGTCGGCCGCAGTCGCGAGATCGGCGAGCGGGCCTGCCGGTAGAGTCGTCAGCCGGCCGGAACGTCCGGCACGGACAGAACAGGAGACCCACGTGGCACTGGAGAAGCCCGAGATCGACTTCCCCGAGGGCGAGCCGCCCGCCGACCTGGAGATCGCCGATCTCGTGGAGGGGACCGGCCCGGAGGCCAGGCCGGGGCAGAACGTGACCGTGCACTACGTCGGGGTGGCGTTCTCCACCGGCGAGGAGTTCGACGCCTCCTGGAACCGCGGGCAGCCGTTCCAGTTCCCCCTCGGCGGCGGCCGGGTCATCGCCGGCTGGGACCGCGGCGTGGCGGGCATGAAGGTCGGCGGCCGCCGGCGGCTGACGATCCCCCCGCACCTGGGGTACGGCAACCGCGGCGCGGGCGCCGTCATCAAGCCGGGCGAGACGCTCATCTTCGTCGTCGACCTGCTCGGGGTCGGCTGACCCCTCCCCCGCCGCCCTGTCACGCGTGCCCCCGGGACGTCCGGGCGTCCTGGGCCGGCGTCCCGGGTTCAGGGGCCGGGGATCGGGGGTCCGGTGCGAGCCCGGTGCGGGCCTGATGCGGGCCCGGTACTGCGGGATGGACGCCGTCCGGCGGAGCCTATGAGGTCCCGGCCGCGTCGTGGATGATGGCCGCATGGACGGCGTCCCCCCTCACGACGGCCCCTCTCACGGCGTCCCCCCTCACGACGGCCCCTCTCACGGCGGTCCCCTTCACGGCGGTCCCTCTCATGACGGTCACCGCGTGGCCGAGCAGGAGAGCGCCGCCGCGGGCGGCCCGGCGAGTGCCGTGCCTCCTGTCCGGCCGCACCCCGTCCGGCCGCCCTCTGCCCGGCCGCCCTCTGCCCGGCCGCCCTCTGCCCGGCTGCCCTCTGCCCGGCTGCCTTCCATCGGGCTGCCCCGGGCGGTGATCGCGCTCGCCGGCGCGGTCGTGGCCGTGCTGCTCGCGGTGAGCCCCTGGTACGGCTACCACCGCGACGAACTGTACTTCCGCATGCTGGGCGAACGCCCCCGGCTCGGATACTTCGACACTCCGCCGCTCACCCCGATGATCGCCCGGCTGTCGACGGCGGTCTTCGGGGACACCGTCGTCGCGCTCCGGATCGTCCCCGCCCTGTGCGCCGGGACGCTGGTTCTGCTCGCCGCACTGATCGCCCGGGAGCTGAGCACCCGGGAGTTGAGCACCCGGGATCTCGACGCGGGCCGGGCCGCGCAGGTCCTCGCCGCGGCCGGCACGGCGGGCGCGGTGCTGCCCCTGATCGCGGGGCACTCGCTGCTGACCCTCACTCCCGATCTCGTGCTGTGGCTCGCGGTCACGCTGTGCCTGCTCCGGGTGCTGCTGCGGGGCGACGGCCGTTACTGGCTCTGGACGGGCCTGCTGGCCGGGATCGCGTCCTACAACCGCGACCTCATCGTGCTGCTGCTCGCCTGCGCCGGGCTGGGCCTCCTCGTCACCGGTCCGCGCGAGGTGCTGCGGGACAGGCGCCTGTGGCTCGGGGCACTCCTGGCCCTGGCGATCGCCTCGCCCAACCTGGTCTACCAGGTCACCCATGACTGGCCGCAACTGCAGATGGCCGAGGCTCTGCGCGCCGACGAGGGAGCGGACAACCGCATCGCCTTCGTCCCCCTGCAGATCCTGCTGCTGGGTCCCCCGCAGGCGGTGGTGTGCGTGGCGGGCTGGCTGCGGCTCTGGCGGGACCGGCGGGTCCGCTCGCTCGCCCTGGCCTACCCCGTGGCCTGCGCGCTGGTCCTGCTCTCGGGGGGCCGCCCCGACTACACCGGCGCCTTCCTGCTCTACCTGTTCGCGGCCGGGTGCGTGACGGCCGCCGGATGGCGGAGGCGGACCGTGCTGGTCGTGGCGCTGGCGGCCAACGCCGTGGTCGCGGTGGTCCTGGCGCTGCCGGTCGTCCCGGCCGCGTCGCTCGCGGGGACGCCGGTCGCGGCGATCAACGAGGTCGCCCGCGAGTCGGTGGGCATGCGGGACCTGGCGGCGCAGGTCGGACAGGTGGTGGGCACGCTGCCCGCCGATGAGCGGGCGGGGGCGGTGCTGCTCGCCGGGAACTACGGCGAGGCCGGCGCGCTGCGCCGCTGGGCGGGCGACTTCGGCCTGCCCGCCGTCTACAGCGGCCACAACGAGCTGTGGTGGTGGGGCCCGCCGCCGGAGGGGACCCGGGTGGCGGTCTCCGTCGGCTATCCGCCCGGCCGTCTCCGCACGGTCTTCGCCGACTGCTCCGTCGCGGGCACGGTGACCGGGATGCCGGGCGAGGAGCAGGGCGTGCCGATCACGGTCTGCCGCGATCCCCTCCGGCCCTGGCGCGATCTGTGGCCGCTCGCGCGCCACTACAGCTGACGGCGACACTGCATCTGACGGCGACTCGCCCCCCTGCCTGGGCAGGTGCCCATCCGGTAAGGCAGGATTACGTTGTGTTGCTGATCGACCTTGCCCGGACGTCCGCGGCCGTGGCGGCGGACTCGGCGCGGCTGGCCAAGATCAGGCACCTGGCCGAGCTGCTCGGCAGGGTGGGCCCGGACGAGGCCGAGATCGCCATCGCCTACCTGTCGGGGGAACTGCCGCAGCGTCAGATCGGCGTGGGCTGGCGGAGCCTTTCCGACCTCCCCGAGCCGCGCCAGATCGCCACGGCGACCCTCGGCCAGGTCGACGCGCTACTCGAACGCATCAAGGCCCAGACGGGGACGGGTTCGCAGGCCGCGCGCCGGGAGTTGCTCGGTCAGCTGTTCGGCGCCGTGACACGGCAGGAGCAGTCGTTCCTGCACCGGCTGCTGACGGGCGAGCTACGCCAGGGGGCGCTCGACGGCGTGATGATCGAGGCGATCGCCAGGGCGGCGGACGTGCCCTCCGCCGAGGTGCGCCGGGCCCTGACCCTGCGCGGCTCGCTGCCCGCCGTCGGCGCGGCGGCGCTGCGCGGCGGGGTGGCGGAGCTCAAGGCGTTCCATCTGGAGGTCGGGCGGGCCGTCGCGCCGATGCTCGCGCAGAGCGCGGCCAGCGTGACCGCCGCGCTGGAGAAGGCCGGCGCTCCCGCCGCGGTCGAGTGGAAGCTCGACGGCGTTCGGGTCCAGGCCCACCGGTCGGGCGACGACGTCGCCGTCTTCACCCGTACGCTCGACGACATCACCGGTCAGGTGCCTGAGCTGGTGGAGGCGGTGCTGGGCCTGCCGGGCACCGACCTGGTCCTGGACGGCGAGGTCCTGGCGTTGCGCCCCGACGGCCGTCCCGAGCCGTTCCAGGTCACCTCGGGCCGGGTGGCCAGCAGGACCGGCGTCGCGTCGCTGCGGGAGACCGTGCCGCTGACCGTCTTCTTCTTCGACGCCCTGCGGGTGGGCGGGGCCGACCTGCTCGACCTGCCCGACCAGGAGCGGCACGCCGCGCTGGAGACGGCGGTGCCGGCCGGGTTGATCACCCCGCGCCTGGTCACCGCGGACGCCGAGGAGGCCGAGGCCTTCTTCGGCGACGCGGTACGCCGCGGGCACGAGGGCGTCGTCGTGAAGTCGCTGGGCACGCCGTACGCCGCGGGCAGGCGGGGGGCGGGCTGGATCAAGGTGAAGCCCCGGCACACCCTGGATCTGGTCGTGCTGGCCGCCGAGTGGGGCAGCGGACGACGCCGGGGCTGGCTGTCGAACCTGCACCTCGGCGCCTACGACCCGGAGACGGGCGGCTTCGTGATGCTCGGCAAGACGTTCAAGGGCCTCACCGACGAACTGCTGACCTGGCAGACCGAGCAGTTCCTGCGGATCGCGGAGAGCCCTGCGGACGGCCCTGCCGATGGCCCTGCCGAGAGCCCTGGGGACGGCCACGTCGTCACGCTCACGCCCACGCTGGTCGTGGAGATCGCCTTCGACGGAGTGCAACGGTCCAGCCGCTACCCCGGGGGCATGGCGCTGCGGTTCGCCCGGGTGCTGCGCTACCGCCCGGACAAGCGGCCGGAGGAGGCCGACACCGTCGCCACCGTCCGCGCGATCATGCCCTAGCCGCCCGCCTACTTGACGAGGCGGACCGTCAGGGGATAGCGGAACTCGGTGTCGGCGATGGCCGACACCCCGCCGACGACGGACAGGACCAGCCCGAGGACCCAGACCACCGGCACCAGCACGACCCCGATGACGGTGAACGGCAGCAGGACGGTCGCGCCGAGCACGGTGAGGTGGAAGTTGAGCGCCTCCACCGCGTGCCGCCTGATGTAGGGGGACGTGCGGCCCGCCGTCACCATCATCAGCAGCGGGCCGATGACGAAGAAGCCCGCCAGCGCGAACAGGTGCGAGGCCGCCGCTCCGGCCCGGTCGCCCCCCTCCAGGGCGGAGGCGCGGCCGGTGTACGCGGGCGGCCGGGGCACGTACGCCGGCCGGGCGCCGTACAGGTCGTTCATGATCGGCGCGAGGTCGGCGTGGGTGCGGGCGGTCATCGCCCGGTCCAGCCGCTCGTCCATCTCGTGCTTGTCGAGCCTGCCCTCGGCGTAGGCCGCCTTGACGTGCTCGACCACCTGCTCACGGTCCTGGTTCGTCACGCGCAACTGAGGGTGCGGCATCGGGGCCGGGCGGCCCTGCCACGGTGGTGTCGCTGTCGCGGGCATCACAAACATCGCCTTCCGTCGACGGCCTGCTCGGCTTGTCTCAAGTCTGCCTCCATCCTGCTCCGGAGAGGCGGCCCCGGCATCAGGGACATCCCCGACATGGCCCCGAGACCGTTCCCTTAACGCCATCGTGATCTGCGACGCGGTATACAAGCACTATGAGATGGCGAGATCGTTACGGGCTCCGGCGGCGGCGCGGCCTCCGCGTGGCCAAGTTCGACCGCGAGGCGACCGACGCCGACATCGAGGCGCTCATCGAGTTCGCCAAGACCCGCCGTGGCGTGGAGTTCTACGTCGAGCCCGAGACCTTCGCCACCGACACCACGGCGGTGGCCGTGGCCCACGACGGGGAGTGGACCCGCCGCCGCGTCGGGTCGCCCGCCGTCATCGCCAAGGTCGCCAGAGATCTCGCCCTGCCGGTCTACGACGTGCAGCTCACCGGGTATCCCGCGCGGATGCGCGCCTACAACGAGCGCCGTCGTCAGGCTCAGGACAGCGACCCGGTCTGAGCCGGGGCCAGCAGCGCGCGCAGCGGCGCGAGCCAGACCGCTCTCGGGGCGCCCATCTCGTCGTCGAGTTCCTCGGGAGTGGGCATGCGGTCGCGGAGCATGGCGGGGGACATCATGTGTGTCAGCGCCTGCCGCAGCAGGAGCGCCATCGAGTAGCCCGGATCGGCGTCGAGGGCCCGCTCCAGCGCCATGCCGGCCAGCGCGCACTCCCCCCGCTGCCACGCGGCCGCCGCCAGCAGCGAGGCCGCGGGAGCGGCGTGGCCCGGCTCCAGCCGCCGGGTGAGGTCACGCCACAACGCCAGATGCGCGTCCCGGTCGTCGATCAGCGCCCACGCCTCGTCCCGCACCCGGACCACGGCGAGGTCCAGCCCGAGCCGCGCGGCCTCCTCGTCGCCCAGCCTGCCCCCCGAGGCGTACAGGCCGATCGCGGCGCGCACCCGCTCCAGCGCGTCGCCGACGAACCGCGCGGCCTCCTCATCCAGGTCCGTCGCCGCCTCGCTCTCCGCCGCAGTCGCCGCATCGAGGGCCGCGAGGCGCGTGCGCAGGGCCGCCGTGACGCGGAGCGTGGCCTGCCGCATCCGCGTCCCGCCGGACGGCTGGACGGAGCGGCGCAGGCTGCCCCGGTCGGGCAGCGCGACCAGCCCGTGCATCACGGCCGTGGCCGCCACCCGGCTGCCGCCGGTGTCGTACGGCGTGCCCTCCGCGGGGCAGCAGGCCGCGCCCGTGCAGGAGTAGGACCAGTAGCGCCCGCCCTCGGCGCGCAGGCTCTCCGTCACCCGGATGTCCCCGGCCCGCAGGAGCCGGGTCACCTCGTCGACGACGGGGGTCACGAGGGCGCCCGGGCCGTACCCGACGAGGAACGCGGAGGTCACCGCCTCACGGCGGAGCAGCGGGACCAGCCGGTCGATGTCCCGGGGATCGGCCGGGAGGTCCCACCGCGTCGTCAGCCGCACCTCCGGGCCGGTGGACCCGGTCACCACGAGGCTGTCGGACGGGTGGAAACCGACGAGGTAGGGCACGGCGGAGAGGATGTCCGCCGGGGTCGAGAGCACGAGCTTCGGAGTCGTCATGGCGGACAGCCTCTCCGGACCGTCGCGCCCCCAAGACGGCCGAAGCGCGTTCTGGGGACAGCCGTCCCCTGTGGACAACCCGGCAGCCGGAAAACCGTTGGCACCGGGCCGGGCACTCGGCCTACGCTCGGCGCCATGTCTCTGCCCCGGATCTCTTAGCTCGGACACCCGCTTCCACGCCACCCGTGTGTCCTCGAGTTTCTCCGGAGCGTCAACAAATGATCACCCTTCGCGGTGTCGACGTGCGCGTCGGCGCCCGTCTCCTGCTGTCGGACGTCAGCGCCCACGTCGCCCCCGGCGACCGCGTCGGCCTGGTCGGCCGCAACGGCGCGGGCAAGACCACCCTGCTGAAGACCCTGGCCGGCGAACTGCAGCCGGTCGCGGGCACCATCACCCGGACCGGGGAGGTCGGCTATCTCCCGCAGGATCCCGCGACCGCCGATCCGTCCCTCTCCGTCGCCGCCCGCATCCTGTCGGCCCGCGGCCTCGACGAGGCCGAGCGCGCGCTGCGCGCCGCCGGGGCGGCCCTGGCCGACCCCGCCGACCAGAAGCGGGCGATGCGGCGGTACGTCCGGGCCGAGGCGGAGTTCGAGGCCCGCGGCGGATACGCCGCGCAGGCCGAGGCCGCCCGCATCGCCGCCGGGCTCGGCCTGCCCGACCGGGTCATGACCCAGCCGGTCGGCACCCTGTCCGGCGGGCAGCGCCGCCGCGTCGAACTCGCCCGCACCCTGTTCGCCGGGCAGGGCACGCTGCTGCTCGACGAGCCCACCAACCACCTGGACGCCGACTCCGTGGCCTGGCTGCGGTCGTTCCTCGCGAGCCGGACCGGCGGGCTGGTCCTGATCAGCCATGACACCGCGCTGCTCGACGACACCGTGAACAGGATCTGGCGCCTCGACGCCGACCGGGCCGCGCTGGAGGTGCACAACACCGGCTGGCGCACCTATCTGGCCGACCGTGACGCCGCCGAGCGCGGGCGCGCCCGGCAGCGGGCGGTCGCAGAACGCAAGGCCGCCGCGCTGCACGCCCAGGCCGACAGGATGCGCGCCGGCAAGTCGACGGCCGTGCGGGCCAAGGAGATGGCGCGCCGGGCCGACCGCATGCTGGCCGCGGTGGAGCCGGTCCGCCGCGCCGAGAAGGTCGCCCGCATCCGGCTGCCCGAGCCCGCCCCCTGCGGCCGCACCCCGCTCGGCGCGATCAGCCTGGCCAAGGCGTACGGCGACCTGCGGGTGCTGACCGGCGTGGACCTGGCCGTGGACCGGGGCAGCCGGCTCGTCGTGCTCGGTCTCAACGGCGCGGGCAAGACCACGCTGCTGAAAATCCTGGCCGGGCGGGAGCGCCCCGACTCAGGCCGCGTGGTGCACGGGCCCGGTCTGCGGCTGGGCTACTTCGCGCAGGAGCACGACACCCTCGACCCGGCGCGCACCGTCGCCCAGAACCTCGCCGCCGCCGCGCCGCACCTGGGCGACGGCGAGGTGCGCCGGATCCTCGGCTCGTTCCTGTTCGCGGGGGACGACGCGGGTAAGCCCGCGGGCGTGCTGTCCGGCGGCGAGAAGACCCGTCTGGCGCTCGCCACCCTGGTCAGCTCGCAGGCCAACGTGCTGCTGCTCGACGAGCCCACCAACAACCTCGACCCGGCGTCACGGGACGAGGTGCTGGCGGCGGTCGCCTCCTACCAGGGCGCCGTCGTGATGGTGACCCACGACGAGAAGGCCGTGGAGGCCCTGCGTCCCGACCGCGTCCTGCTGCTGCCCGACGGGGCCGAGGACATGTGGAACGCCGGCTACGCCGGTCTCGTGTCCCTGGCCTGACCTCCCGGCACCCGACCTCCTGATGCCTGGTCTTCCGGTGCGGGCGCCGGCGCGAGCCGGAGGCGGACGAGCATGGCGGCGCCGGCGACGGCGCCCGGCATCGCGACCACGCTCACGAGCGGCACCATGAACGAGAGGAAGAGCGGCACGCCGAACCCGAGCGTGACCGGCAGGTTCGCGCGGAGCAGGGCGAAGCGCTCCTTGCGCCGCAGGCCCCGCCGCTCCATGGCGAGGGCGGTCAGCTCGACCGTGAGGAAGAACCCGGAGACGAACGCGCCGACCACGGGCACCACGGTCTGGCCCACGACCGGCACGAACCCGAGCACGAACAGCGGCACCGTGAACAGCAGGACGTACCACAGCGTCACGAGGCTGTCGCGGACCGACCGGAACAGCGACGACCAGAAGGGCAGGTCGCCCCCAGGAAGCCCGCCCAGGTCCTCCTCGACCTTCTCCGAGAGCTTCTCGTAGAACGGGTCGCCGATCACGAGGGTGACGGCGGTGAACGTCAGCACGGAGAGCGCGAGCCCCACCACGAAGATCATGAAGCCGACCAGCGCGCGGAACGTGTCCCGCCAGCCCCAGTCGTCGGCGAACGGCGTCACCCAGGCCGCGACATCGGTGGCGTGCGTGCCCAGCCACACCAGCGCCACGATGTAGAGCGCGAGCGCGATCAGGGCCGGGATCAGCCCGAACAACCACCAGCCGGGATGCCGGGCCACCCATCCGAGCCCACGGAAGCAGAAGCCGATCCCCTCGGCGAAACCGCCGACGCCACGCCGCCCGGCGGGCCGCTCGTTGCCACTCATGGCGGGCAGGCTAGCGCCAAAGGCTCGTCACCGGCACGCCGAGATCGGCGAGCAGGCGGCGGATCAGCGGAAGCGAGATGCCGAGCACGTTGCCGTGGTCGCCCTCGATGCCCTCCACGAACCAGCCGCCCAGTCCGTCGAGGGTGAACGCCCCCGCCACCCGCAGCGGCTCACCGCTCGCGACGTACGTGCCGATCTCCTCGTCCGACGGCGTGCCGAACCGCACCACGGTCGCGGCCACCTCGGACCGCGTGCGTCCCGCGGCCACGTCCTTGACGCAGTGGCCGGTCAGCAGCCGGCCGGTCCTGCCCCGCATCATGTGCCAGCGGCGCACCGCCTCCTCCGGCGTCCCCGGCTTGCCGTACGCGACGCCGTCGAGTTCGAGCACCGAGTCGCAGCCGATCACGATGCCGTCGCCGAGGGTCAGCGACACCGCGACGGCCTTGGCCACGGCCAGCTTCAGGCAGAGCTCCTCGGGAGTGGCGGCCGTGATCGCGTCCTCGTCGACCCCGCTGACGATGACCTTCGGGTCCAGTCCGGCCGCCCTCAGCACACCGAGGCGGGCGGGCGAGGCCGAGGCGAGCACCAGTTCCGTCACACGACGAAGCCTAGTCGCTTCTACTATGTCTGACGTTTACCGATCACATGCGGGGGATGCCGGTGTCAAAAGCCACGGTCAAAGAGCGTGCGCGCTACTGGTTCGACAACACCATGTCCAAGGGCACGACCGCCCTCATCGGCTGGCTGGCCCTGGTGTCGCTGGCGCTCATCGTGGTGGTCAGCGCGCTGACGATGTGGCTCGTCCCCGACGAGGCACTCCGGCACGACGGCTGGCCCGGGGTGCTGTGGCTGTCGCTCATGCACGCCCTCAGCCCGGGCAAGATCGCCGGAGACGCCGGCACCGCGCCCTTCCTCGCGATCATGCTGGGCGCGTCCCTCGGCGGCATCTTCATCGTGAGCATCCTCGTGGGCGTGCTCTCCGCCGGTCTACGCGGCAAGATCGAGGAGCTGCGCAAGGGCCGCTCCCGCGTCATCGAGAGCGGCCACACCGTCATCCTCGGCTGGTCCGAGCAGCTCTACACGATCGTCTCCGAACTCACGAAGGCGCACGCCAGCCAGCACGGCTCGGTCATCGCGATCCTGGCCGACAGGGACAAGCCGGCCATGGAGGACGCGATCCGGGCCCGGGTGGGCGACACGGGCAGGACGCGCCTGGTGTGCCGCACCGGCCGGCCCACCGAGCCGGCCGACCTCGACCTGCTGAGCCTGAGCACCGCGCGAACGATCGTGGTGCTGTCCCCCGAGACGGAAGACCCGGACGCGCACGTCATCAAGACCCTGCTCGCGCTGGCCAAGCGGGCGGGCGAGCATCCTCCGGTGGTCGCCGCCATCGCCTCCTCTCGGAACATGGCCGCCGCCCGGCTGGCCGGAGGGCCCGGCGTCCACCTGGTCGACAGCGACGACATCGCCGCGCGGCTGATCGTGCAGTCGTCCCGGCAGTCCGGCGTGTCCGTCGTCTGCATGGATCTGCTGAACTTCGACGGCGGTGAGATCTACCTGCGCCGCGATCCCGCCCTCGCCGGCAGGTCGTACGGCCAGGCCCTCGACGCGTACGCGACCGCGACCGTCCTCGGCCTGCGCGCGCCCGGCGGTGTGGTGCTCAACCCGCCGCCGGACACGGTGATCGGGACGTCCGACGAGATCATCGTGCTCGCCCAGGACGACTCGCTCATCCGCCTGGCGAACGGAACGGCTCCCGCGGACGAACGGCACATCGTCCCCGCGACGGCCCCGGAGCCGGCCCCCGAGCGGACCCTGATGCTCGGCTGGAACGGCCGGGCCGAGCGGATCATCCGCTACCTGGACGGCTACGTGACCCGCGGGTCGGTGCTCGACGTCGCCGGCGACCATCCGGACGCCGGCGCCGGCCTGGCGGACCTGCGCAACCTCACGGTGAACGTCAAGGAGTGCGACGGCACCGACAGGTACGCCCTGGAGTCCCTCGGCGTCGGTGTCTACCAGCACGTCATCGTGCTCTCCGACGACCGGTACGATCCCCGCCACGCCGACAACCGGACGCTGATGACGCTGCTGCAGCTGCGGGACATGCAGGCGACCCTCGGGGAGAAGTACTCGATCGTGAGCGAGATGCACGACGAGAACAACCGGGCGCTCGCCGAGGTCACCGAGGCCGACGACATCGTGATCAGCGACACCGTCATCGGCCTGCTGCTCGCTCAGCTCGCCGAGAGCCCGCACCTCGCCGAGGTCTTCGGCTACCTCTTCGACGCCGCGGGCTCGGAGGTCTATCCCCGGCCCGTGGAGGACTACGTGACGACCGGCCGGCCCGTCGCCTTCCGCACGATCGTGGAGTCGGCCCTGCGCCGTGGCGAGACCGCGATCGGCTACCGCGTGGCGGCGAAGTCCGGGGAGCCGCCCCACTACGGCGTCGTGCTCAACCCGGACCGGTCCCGGGCGGTGACGTTCACCCCGGGTGACTCCGTGATCGTCCTCGCCGAATGCTGAGCCCGGCCGTCCCCACCGCTCACTCGCCGAGGCCCGCGCGGCGGGCGCGCACCACGGCCTGCGCCCGGTCGGCCACCTGGAGCTTGGCGAAGACGGACGTCAGGTGGTTCTTCACGGTCTTCTGGCTGAGGAACAGGGCGCGGGCGATCTCCGCGTTCGACTTGCCGGACGCGAGCAGGTCGAGAACACCGCGTTCCCTGGCGGTCAGCTCGGGGAAGGGCGTGACGTCCGGGCCGGACGCCAGGAACCTGCGGATGCGCCGGGCCACGGCGGGGCCGTACACGGCCTCCCCCCGGGCGACGGACCGCACGGCGGCGATGAACTCCGCCCCGCCCGTGCCCTTCAGGACGTAGCCGCGCGCGCCCGCCCGCAGGGCGGCGAACACCGACGCGTCGTCCTCGCTCATCGTCAGCACGAGCACGCCGAGGGCGGGCTCGCGGTCGATCAGCCGGCGGGTGGCCTCGATCCCCGAGGTGCCCGGCATCACCAGGTCCATCACGACCACGTCGGGGCGCAGCGACAGGGCGAGGGCGACGGCCTCCTCGCCGTCCCCGGCTTCGCCCACCACCTCGGCGCCGCCGACCTGTTCCAGCAGCGTCCGCAGGCCGTGCCGCAGCAGCGGGTGGTCGTCCACCAGCAGGACGCGTATCGGCTCGGCGGTCTCCGGATCGGCCTCGGAGTTCATCACAGCGGCAGCACCGCCTCCACTGTCGTGCCCGCCCCGGAGGCGGACGTCCTGCGCAGCACGCCGCCGAGTTCCACGGCGCGCTCCCTCATGCTGCCCGACCCCACGCCCTCGACGAGCGGTTCGGGCAGCCCCCGGCCGTCGTCACGGACCCGCAGGAGCAGCCCGCCCCGCTCGATCCGCGCGACGATCTCGATGGTCCGGGCCTGCGCGTGCCGCAGTGCGTTGGCCAGCGCCTCCTGGGCGATGCGGTAGGCCGCCACCTCGACGGCGGCCCGCAGCTCGGGAAGCGGCTCCGGCACCCGGACCCTGACCGCGGGGCCGCCCTGCGCGGTCTCCTCCGTCTCCAGGGCCAGGTCCTCCAGGGCTCCGGCCAGCCCGAGCTCGTCGAGCGCCGGCGGGCGCAGGTCGTGGACGATCCTCCGCACGTCCCCGACGAGCCCCCGGACGAGCTGCCCGACCTCCGCCAGCGACGACCGCACGGCCGGCGACACCCCCGCGGCGGTGGCCTCTATCACGTCGAGCCGTACGCCGATGGCGGCGAGGCCGGGCCCGAGACCGTCGTGGAGGTCACGGCGGAGCCTGCGCCGTTCCTCCTCCCTGGCGATGACCAGCCGCTCCCGCGACGCCTGCACCTCCCTGGCGAGCCGAACGGCCGCGAGGGCGACCGCGAGCTGGCGGGCGAGGTCGTCGAGCACCGCCAGGTCCGCCGCCGACAGGGCCTCGCCCGGCGACCGGGGAGCCGCGCGCAGCTCCCCCTCCACGCGTCCGCCCACCACGAGCGGCAGCCGTACGCCGTCGCCGGGCACACCGCCCTCCGCGCAGACCGGTGTGCCGTCGGCGGCGAGCACGGCGACCGCGGGCAGCCGCAGGGTGTGCGCCACGGTCTCCGCCGCACGTTCGAGCAGCCGCGTCGGGTCGGCCGACGACTCGAGGCGCTGGCCGAGCAGGGACAACGCGGCCGCGGGGTCGCCCCGGTTGCCGAACAGCAGACGGCCGACGGCCCGCTGCGCGGCGTCCCGAGCAGGTGCGAACGCCACCGCGACGACGGCGGTGGCGGCCAGCGGCTCGACCACCCCGGTCCCGGCCCGCAGGAGCGTGCCGATCGTGGCCACGGTGACCAGGTAAGCCCCCAGCAGCGTGACCGTGACCAGCGCGTACACGACGGTGCGCCGGATCAGCACCTCGATGTCGAACAACCGGTAGCGGAAGATCGAGACCGCCGTGGCCGCGGGGAACAGCGGCAGTGCCACGGCCAGCAGCCACACGCCCACGGGGGGATCCGGCGGCAGCAGCGTGTCGGCGGCCACCGCGAGCCCCACCGCGACGACGGCCGCGAACACCGGCAGGAGACGTCGCCTGTCGTCGGATCGGGTGACCCGTGTGGCCAGCGCCGCCATCCCCGACGCGGCCAGCCCGAGCGCCACCACGCCGAACGCGACCTCCGCCGCGGGCTTCGTGGGGACGAACCCGAACGAGCTGGGCACCTCCCGCCCCCAGACCCAGATGCGGTCCCGGAGCATGAGCATGACCTGGAGCACCGCCATCCCGGCGACGGCCGCGACCAGGACCGGTCGCCAGCGCGGCGACGGCAGCCGTCCGTCGGGCAGCAGCATGGGCAGCAGCAGGAGCGGCCCGAAGCCGGTGAAGAACACCCAGTTCGTCACCCACGCGGCTGCCAGGGCGCCGGGCAGCCCGTGCGGCTGGGCGTACGCGGCGTATCCCCCGGAAAGTGCCTGGAGGGCCAGCCCGGCGCCACTGAGACAGAACAGCCGGCCGACGGGATGCCGCCGCCACCGCGAGAGGATCAGCACGCCCACCGCCGGGCAGGTCAGGCCGGCGACCGCGTCGAGCACCAGATAGGTGGTGTCCGGCGCGGGCGCGGCCGCGGTCAGCGCGACGCCGGCGACGACGGCCGCCCCGCACAGGACAGGAATCGCCCAGAGCCCTCGGGGCCACGCACCGCTTCGCATCAGGACATCATTGGACATTATGCGCACGGAGGGGAATGGGACCCGGGTCCCGTCCCATCCGGGACCCCGCCCAGGTCCGTCGCACGGGACGGAACGGGACCTCACCCTCAGGCGGGCGGGACCGCCGGGACGCTGGAATCGGCCCATGCGAACGAACACGTCAACCGTCATCGGCACCGGCACCGAGACCGCCGCTCCCGCCGCCCGCGAGCCGCGGCTCGGGGTCTACGGCCTCACCCTGGCCGCCCTCGTGCTGCCCGTCGTCGCCCTCGCCGTATCGCAGGGCGCCGACCTCGACAGGATCGGCGACGCTCCCATCGGGACCCAGATCGCCATGTACGGCCAGGCGTTCATGCCCGCGCTCGCCGCGCTCGTCGCGTGCCTGGCCGCCGGGGGTGTCCGCGCCGTGGACTGGGGTTTCCACCGGGTGCCCTGGCGCACGCTCGCCGCCGCCTGGGCCGTTCCCGTCCTCGGCGTCGGCCTCGCGTACGGCACGGCCTGGCTGACCGGCGCCGCCCGCTTCGACCCGGGTAACCTCGCCGCGTCCACCGGGCTGCATCCGGCGCTCGGCGTGCTGCTCGGCCTCGTTCCCGGTGTGGTGCCGTTCGTCGCCCTGGCGCTCGGCGAGCAGCTCGGCTGGAGCTCCCTGCTGGTCATGAGGCTCGCCGCGCGCAGGAGCCCGGCCACGACGGCGGTGATCCTCGGCCTGGCCTGGGCCGCCTTCCACTACCCGCTGATGCTGTTCGTGCCGGGGGCGGTGGAAGAGGGCGTGGCGGTGCCGTACGCGATGCTGATGTTCACGCTCCAGACGGTCACGCTGGCCTTCCCGCTCGTGTGGCTGCGGCTGCGCACCCGGAGCATCTGGCCCGTCCTGGTGTTCCATGCCACGGTGAACGCGTCGCTGTACTTCGTGGCCGAGGCGATGACCTCGACGCACGACAGGTCGGCCTGGATGGTCGGCGAGGGCGGCGCTCTCACCACGGCCGGGCTGGCGGTGGCCGTGCTCCTGACCGGCCGCCTGTGGCGGCGCCCGCGCTCCCGCTGAGTCAGAGCGCCTTCACGGAGGACATCACCGCGTTGATGTCGCGCCAGCGCTTCTTCTGGCTGTCGGGGATCGTGACGAACACGACGGCGGGCTTCCTGTCCGGAACGTCCACGAGGGCCAGCGCCGCCGCGGAGGTCCGCTTCTTGCCCTTCACCGTGTAGTGCACGGTGTAGCCCAGCAGCCAGCCCTTCCGCTTGCCCGCCTTCATCGGCTGGGAGGCCGTCCAGGTGATCGTCGCGCCGGACGGATGGTGGTTGAGCGTCCACCGCGCGGCCAGGAAGGCCGTGTCGCGCAGCGTCTCCTGCTGCGGGATCGGCACCGGGCAGGAGACCAGCAGGCCCCGGTACGACATGCCCTTGACCTTCGGCAGCACCTGCCGGGAGGCGAACGGGCTCGCCTTGGCGAGCGTCCACGACTTGGTGAAGCGCGGCAGGGCGACGCCGGAACGCCGGTCCTTGACCAGGCCGCGGATGTGAGCCGGATGACCGTGCAGGCGGCGCAGCTTGCGCTCGTTCGCCGGCAGGGTCGGCACCCGGGGGTCGTGCAGGGCCGCCGCCATCGCGGTGTCGACCGGGCCGGACGAGGGCTCCGGGCTGGCGCTGAGTGGGCTGGCACTGAGCGAACTGGCACTGGGCAGCGGGCTCAGGCCGGGCGTGGCCACCGCGCCGGTCGCCACGCCGGTCGCCGCGCTGGTCGCCGTGCCGATCGCGGCGCCGCCTGCCACACCGCTTGCCGCCGCCGCCTGCTGAGTGACTCCCTGGGCGGCCGGGGCGCGTACGGCGGCCGGGGCGGGAGTGCCCCGGCCGAGCACGGCGAAGGCGACGCTCGCGCCCAGGATGCCGACCCCCGCGGCCACGGCGACCGCCCGGTAGACCACCCGCATCGGCAGGTCCCCGAGGCTCTTTCCGGAGTTCGTCGCCGGCGCCGGCGGCGGCGGGACCGTGATCTTCGGCAGTGGCGTGGTCTCGGCCTCGGCCGCTATGTAGGAGGGCACGGCCTTCGTCCCATAGTCCCCAGGTGACACGATCGGGAGCGTACGGCATATCCCGGTTTTTCGGGTGCCTTCCCCATCACACTTCGGGAACGCCCGCCCGCAGCCAGGGGGCGTCCGCGACGACCGTCGCCGAGCCGGGTTCGATCTCCGTGAACCCGGCGTCCCGGACCACCGGCAGGCCGCTCCCGGCCAGCGCGTCCCACCGGTCCGGGCCCGCCGTGCGGACGCGTACGGCGAAGCCGCGGCCGCGCCAGGCCGCCCTGTCCGCCTCGCCCGCGCCCCACCACGCGAACTGCGCGCCGTGGCCCGCCTGGGCCATCGCCTTGCCCGCCGTCATCGTCAGCCGGGGGTTGACCCAGAGCACCACGTCATCCGGGTCGGGCTCCGGCGGAACGGCGTCGTCCGCCAGATCGGTGCCCGACACCTGGAGCCGGGCGAGGTCACGCGGCCAGTCGTCCAGCGGCACCGGCGGATGCACCCGCACCTCGGCCGTGCGCACCGTGACGGTGATCCCGGGCAGGGCGAGCGCCCGCCGCCACTCGGCCCCGCGGGCCCGCCTGACCACCTTCCTGATCCGGCCGTCCTGCCACTCGGCGATCTCCTCGCCCCACTCGTCCGCGTTCTCGGCGTGGTCGAGCAGTCGCGGCACGGCGGTCGCCGCCGCCTCCAGCGCGTCGGTGCGGCGCGGCGGCGCCGCCCGCTCGATACGTACGACCAGGGGAAGAACGCGCTCGGTCACCCGACAAGGATCGCAGCTTCGCGCTGGTCCCGGACACGCGTGACGACACGGGACGACATGAGCGCCGCGAACAGGCACAGAACCCCCGCGCCGTACCACGCCAGGTCGTAGTTCCCCAGGTGGTCTCGGGTGACGCCGGCCACGGTGGCGACGACGGCCGCGCCGACCTGGTGGGAGGCGAAGACCCAGCCGAACACCACCGCGCCGTCCGCGCCGAAGATCTTGCGGCACAGGGCGACGGTCGGCGGCACGGTGGCCACCCAGTCGAGGCCGTAGAACACGATGAACACCAGCATGCTCGGCTCGGTCGTGGCGGCGAAGAGCTGCGGCAGGACCAGCAGCGACAGCCCGCGCAGGCCGTAGTAGACGACGAGCAGGAGCCGCGCGTCCACGCGGTCGCTCAGCCACCCGGAGAAGATCGTGCCGGCGATGTCGAACACCCCGATGACGGCCAGCAGCGAGGCCGCGACGGTCTCGGGCATGCCGTGGTCGTGGGCGGCCGGGATGAAGTGGGTGCCGACCAGGCCGTTGGTGCTCGCGCCGCAGATGGCGAAGCCCCCGGCGAGATACCAGAAGTACCGGGTGCGCGCCGCGTCCCGCAGCACCCGTACGGCCCGCGCGGCGGCGCCGCCTCCCGGCGTACGGACGACCGGCGCGTCGGCCCCCAAGGCGGTCAGGCCGATCTCCTCGGGGGTGTCCCTCAGCAGGAACCACACGAGGGGGACGACGGCGAGCGCGGCTCCGGCCACCGTGAGCGAGGCCGGGCGCCAGCCCTGCGCCTCCACGAGGTGGGCGAGCAGCGGGAGGAAGACCAGTTGCCCCGTGGCGCCGCCCGCCGTGAGCACGCCCGTGACCAGGCCACGGTGCCGGACGAACCAGCGGTCGGTCAGCGTGGCGGCGAAGACGAGCGCCATCGAGCCGGTGCCCGCCCCGACCACGACGCCCCAGAGCGCGACGAGCTGCCAGCTCGCGGTCATGAACACGGTGAGGCCGCTGCCGACGGCCACCAGAAGCAGGGCGCAGGCGACCACCCGGCGCATGCCGAAGCGGTCCATCAGGGCCGCGGCGAACGGCGCGCACAGCCCGTAGAGCATGAGGTTGACCGACACCGCCAGCGAGATGGTGCCCCTCGTCCAGCCGAACTCGTCCTGCAACGGCATGATCAGCACGCCGGGCGTCGCCCGGAAGCCGGCCGCCCCGATGATCGCGACGAAGGCGACGGCGGCCACTGTCCAGGCACGGTGTAGCGACTTCATGGCGAGCATCCTCCCGTCGCGCCCCTTGGGGGAGACAGTGGCCGGGGGGTCAACCTGTGAAAGAATCCGGCCATGCTTCCGGCCATGCTTCCCGCCGTGCACCCCGCCGTGCACCCCGCCCCGCACCGGGTCGCCGTACTGGCCCTGGACCACTTCGCGTCACTCGACCTGGGCATCCCCGGGCAGGTGTTCCTGGCCGCCCGCAACCGCGGGGCACTGTACGAGGTCGTCACCTGCAGCCCGGGAGGCCGGCCGGTGCGGACCCGGGCGGGCTACCGCGTCCTGCCCGACCACGACCTGGACGTGCTCGCGACGGCGCACACGGTGGTGGTGCCGGGCATATACGACGGGCGCGCGCTGACGGACGGCACGCTCGACGAGGAGGTGCGGGAGGCGCTGCGGGCGGCCGCCCCACGGGCCCGGCTGATCTCGATCTGCACCGGCGCCTTCGTTCTCGCCGCCGCCGGCCTGCTGGACGGGCGGCCCGCGACGACCCACTGGCGCAACGCCGCGGCCTTCCGCGCCCTCTTCCCCCGCGTACGGCTCGACCCGGACGTGCTGTTCATCGACGACGGCGACGTGCTGACCTCGGCCGGGGTGGCGGCGGGCATCGACCTGTGCCTGCACGTGGTCCGGCGCGACCACGGCGCCGATGTGGCCAACCGCACCGCCCGCCGGTGCGTGACGCCGCCGTTCCGCGAGGGCGGCCAGGCCCAGTACATCGAGCGGCCGCTGCCCGACCCGGCGGGGACGACCACCGCCCCCACCCGGACCTGGATGCTGGAACACCTGGAGGAACCGGTCAACCTGACGGCCCTGGCCGCGCACGCCCGCATGAGCGTGCGGACCTTCACCCGGAGGTTCCGGGAGGAGACCGGCCTCAGCCCGGCCAGGTGGCTCGCCGGGCAGCGAGTCGCGCACGCCCGGCGCCTGCTGGAGACCACCGACCTGCCGGTGGACGCGATCGCCAGGAAGGCGGGGTTCGGCAGCGCGGTCTCGCTCCGGCAGCACCTGAACGCCGCCGTCGGGGTGTCCCCGCTCGCCTACCGGCAGACGTTCCGCACCCCCGCTGCGCTCTCCTGACGGGCGACCGGCGGCCGGTCAGCGGCGGCCGCCCGCGACCGGCCTCCGCCGGCCGTACGCGTCGTCCGACCGGCGTCCCGGCGCGCGGCGCACCTGGGTCTGCGCCTGCTGCCGCTGGTCCGAGCGCCGCTTGCGCATGAAGAGCCAGCCGAGGCCGAGCACGACCATCCCGATCGGCGTACGGGCCAGCCAGCGGGTGACGACGAGCTGAAGGATTCTCTTCATGGCACTCGCCCCTACCCGGCAGGCGTGTGATCATGTGCCCGCCGTTCAGGACACCAGCTGCGGATACAGGCCGGCCACGTCGCCGGACAGCATGGCCCGCACCTGGCGGCTCGTGTCGTCGGCGACCACCTCGAAGCGCCCCTGCTCGATCCCCTGCAGGGCCTGGGCGGCGACCTCCGCCGGGTCGATCTTCGGGCCGTCGACGTGGGCGGCCATGTCGGTGTCCATGTATCCGACGTGCAGCGCCGTGACGAGCGTGCCCTGCTCCTTCAGTTCGAGGCGGAGGCTGTTGGTGAGCTGCAGCGCGGCGGCCTTGGCCGCGGAGTAGCCGGCCACCTGCGGTGCGGTGAACCACGACAGCACCGACAGCACGTTGAGGATCGCGCCGCCTCCGTTGCGGCCCAGGACCGGGGCGAACTCACGAGCCATGGCGAGCGTGCCGAAGTAGTGCGTCTCCATCTCCAGGCGGATGTCGTCGAGCGTACCGGCGAGGAACGACGAGCCCGTGGAGATCCCCGCGTTGTTGATCAGCAGGTTCACGTCGCGGGCCCGCTCGGCGGCGGCCCGGACGGACGCGGGGTCGGTGATGTCCAGGGCGAGCGGCACCACGCCCGGCAGGTCGACCGTCTCCGGCCTGCGCGCCGCCGCGTACACCTTGGCGGCGCCACGGTCCAGCAGCGCGGCCGCGAAGCGCCGTCCCAGCCCGCGGTTCGCGCCCGTGACCAGCGCGACCGATCCTTCGATCCTCATCGTGTCTCCATCCGTCGACGTCCTGGCGTCCACGGTAGAGAGCTGACTTTAAAATTGCAAGTTAGCTTTTCCGGGCTAGCCTGGATCCCACCGGCGACGAGCGAGCGAGGCGTGCGATGACGACCACCGAACTCCCCGACTCGATGACGTGCTCCATCGAGCGGGCGGTGACCCTCCTCGGAGAGCGGTGGACGCCGCTGATCCTGCGGGAGCTGCACACGGGAGTCGTCCGCTTCGCCGACATCCAGCAGCGCCTGGGGATCGCCACGAATCTGCTGACCACCCGGCTGGCGACGCTCGCCGGCGCGGGCGTCGTCGAGAAGCGGCCCTACCGCGACACCGGAGCCCGCACCCGGTACGAGTACCACCTGACCGATTCGGGCCGCGACGCACTCGTGATCCTCGGAGCGCTGCAGCAGTGGGGGGACCGTCACGCGCCCCGGCTCGCGGGACCGACGTTCGAACGCCGCGATCGGCGGACCGGGGCGCGGCTGGACGTGTCCTTCACCGACCCGGAGGGGCGCACCGTCCCGCTGGACGCGGTCGCCTTCGTACGCACCGGCCACTGACCGGCCGGAACGCCGAGAGCCGCCCTCCGGACGGAGGACGGCTCCTGAGATGATTCGGCGACGGTGGAGCTATGGGGACTCGAACCCCAGACCCCTTCCATGCCATGGAAGTGCGCTACCAGCTGCGCTATAGCCCCTTGCCACGCCGCGTCGGCGGCGCCCCGCCAGTGTATAGGACTTCGGCGGCGTGAGCGTAACCCGCGTCAGGGGATCGCCAGGGAGAACCAGACCGTCTTGCCTCCCGCGACCCGGCTCGCCCCCCAGCGCTCGGCGAGCCGGGAGACGACGTACAGCCCTCTGCCGTCCTCGTCGAGGGGTCCGGGCTCGCGCTGCATCGGCAGGCGGTGGTTGTCATCGCTGACCTCGCACAGCAGGTGATCGGTGCGCAGCAGCCTGATGGTGACGGGCCGCGACGTCTGCCGTACGGCGTTGGTGACGAGCTCCGACGCGAGCAGCTCGGCCACCGGGGTCATCGAGGCGAGACCCCACGCGTCGAGCGTACGGCGGACCAGGCCGCGGACACGCGACGGCGTCATCGGCTGCGGCTCCATCATCCACTGGGCGACGTGCTCGCTCGGGATGCCGCGGAAGCGGATGGCCAGCATCGTGACGTCGTCGGCCCGGGCGGCCGACAGCACGGCGTCGCTCAGGTCCTCGATCGAGGTGCCGTCCGAGAGCCGGCGGCGCAGGTCCTCCACCTGCTGGCCGATGTCCTCCCCGCGTTCCTCCACGAGCCCGTCGGTGTAGAGGACGAGCATGCTGCCGTCCTCCGCCGCGATCTCCGTCGTCTCGAAGGGGGTGCGGCCCAGCCCGATCGGCGGGCACTGGGGCGGCGCCAGCACCTCCGCCCGGCCGTCCGCGCCCACGAGGATCGGCGGCAGGTGGCCCGCGCTCGCGATCGTGCACCGGCGCAGCACCGGGTCGTACACGCAGTAGACGCAGGTCGTGATGGTCTGCTCGGCCAGCCGCTGCGCCACCTCGTCGAGCGAGTGGAGCACCTGCTCGGCCGGGAGGTCGAGCGCGGCCAGGGTCTGCACGACCGTGCGCAGCCGGCCCATCACGGCCGCGGCGGCCGGCCCGTGACCCATCACGTCACCGACGACCAGGGCCACCCTGCTGCCCGGCAGCGGGATCACGTCGTACCAGTCGCCGCCCACCCGCTCGGCCGCCGGCCGGTACCGGTAGGAGATCTCCAGCCCGGGCAGGTCGGGCGGAGCGCCCGGGCGCATGTCGCGCTCCAGCGTCTCGACGATCTCGACCTGGCGGCGGTCCCGCCGGCCGTGGAAGATCGTGAGCGCGGCGGGCACGGCGAACTGTCCCGCGGTGAACAGGTCCGCCGGGCCGAACGGCGGCCGCCCGGCGTCGCGCGCGAGGAGCGCGCAGCCGACGACCGTTCCGTACGCCCGGAGCGGCACGGCGAGCAGGCGCCCGTCGAGCAGGGCGGTCTCACCGGTCTCACCGGCCTCGTCGCCGGCCCAGTGCGGCGGCAGCCGCCCGCCGGGATCGACCCGGTGCCAGGCGGCGCCGTCCACGTAGACCGCGGCGGCGTCGGCCAGCCCCGGCACCGCCGCCTCACACAGGGCCCTGGTGGCCTCCTCCGGGCCGGGGCTGTCGCCCACGGCCCGGACGATCGCGCTGACATCGTGCAGCATGGTCGACGGCTCCCCGCCTCCCGACACGGATGCGGCCGTTCAGCGATGGTCACGCCGGCAGTTGACGAAGAGCTGGATCTCCGGCGGCGCCTGCGTGGTCGCCGGCGCGTACGAGAGGTGGTTCTCCGACAGCACGGTGAATCCCGCGGCCTCGACGACCTCGCGCAACTCGTCGCGCAGATACCCCGTCACCCGCACGGGAGCGCCGAGGAACTGGAAGGGCACGTCGTCGAGGTCGATCTCCACCATGCTCAGCGAGAAGAGGCCGCCGGGCGCGAGCACGGCGTGGATCCGGCCGAGCGCCCGCTCGATCTGGGGCCGGGGCAGCATGAGGAGGCTGAAGAAGGCCGTCACGGCGTCGAACGTGCCGAGCGAGGCGTCGAGGTCGAGCACGTCGGTCTCGAAGAACGTGCCGACCGGCACGTTCTTCCTGGCCAGGTCGAGCATGACCGGGGAGATGTCGATGCCGGTGACCTCGCAGCCCGCCTCGGCGAACTGCTGCGCGGTGGGAGCGCCGGTGCCGCAGCCCACGTCGAGGACCCGCGCTCCCGGCTGGAGCTGCTTGATCAACCATTCACCGGCGGCGACCTGTCCCTCCTTGTGTGGGAACGCCTCGTCGTACCGGGCTCCGATGCGATTGAACGCCTCGGCCTGCATGGCCCGGTACTCCCGACGCGGATTGTCCGGTCCTGACTCGATTGTCATCATGGCCGCCATTGGTGATCAGCTGTATTTGCTTTCTTCTAGATAGGGGGCTTCGCCCGATCAAGTCAAGACATACCGAAGCTATTTAGGCTTTTCAGCAGGAAAACGAGTCAATGATCATTGTCAACCCTTATGCCGTCGGCGCGCCCGCCGAGCCCGGGAACGACGACGAAGGGCGGCCGGACCGCGCGACGCGCCGTCCGACCGCCCTTCGACGATCCTGCTTGTGAAACTACTTGTGAAGCTGTCTGTGGAGCTATGGGGACTCGAACCCCAGACCCCCTCCATGCCATGGAGGTGCGCTACCAGCTGCGCTATAGCCCCGTGCGACGCAGCCAGTGTATAGGAGTCGGCGCGGAGGCGGGTAACCGGCGGACGGGCCCCTCCCCCGGGAAGCCGGGGGAGGGGCCCGTCCGGACGATCAGAATCCCTGCGCGAGCCGGTAGTAGGCCTGGTTCCACCGCAGTTCCTTCGCGAACTGCCGGGGAGTGGTCGCCTCGTCGATGACGAGCAGTTCGACGCCCAGCATGTCGGCGAAGTCGGTCAGCTCCTCGGCGCCGAGGGCCGAGGACAGCACGGTGTGGTGCGGGGCGCCCGCCGTGATCCAGGACTCGGCGGAGGTGCGCAGGTCGGGCCGGGGCCGCCAGACGGCCCGCGCGACCGGCAGGGCCGGCAGCGGCTCGGGCGGGGCGACCACGTCGATCTCGTTGGCCACCAGCCGGAACCGCTCGCCCATGTCGGACAGGCCGACCACCACGGCGGGGCCGGGTGCCGCGTCGAACACGAGCCGGACCGGGTCCTCGCGCCCGCCGATGCTGAGCGGGTGGATCTGGCAGGAGGGGGTGTCCGACGCGATCGTCGGGCAGACCTCCAGCATGTGCGCGCCGAGGATGACCTCCTCGCCGGGAGTGAGGTGATAGGTGTAGTCCTCCATGAAGGAGGTGCCGCCGGGCAGGCCCGCCGACATCACCTTCAGCGTGCGCAGCAGCACCGAGGTCTTCCAGTCGCCCTCGCCGCCGAAGCCGTAGCCGTCGGCCATCAGCCGCTGCACGGCCAGGCCGGGAAGCTGACGCAGCCCGCCGAGGTCCTCGAAGTTGGTGGTGAACGCCTTGAAGCCGCCGCCCTCCAGGAACTGGCGCAGGCCCAGCTCGATGCGCGCCGCGTAACGCAGCGACTCGTGCCGGTCGCCGCCGACGCGCAGCTCCGGCGCCATCCGGTAGAGGTCGTCGTACTCCTTGACCAGCGCGGAGACGTCGGCGTCCGCGGCGGCGTCCACGGCCTCGACCAGCTCGTTGACCCCGTAGGTGTTCACCGACACCCCGAAGCGCAGCTGCGCCTCGACCTTGTCGCCCTCGGTCACCGCAACGTCGCGCATGTTGTCGCCGAAACGGGCCAGGCGCAGCGACCCGACCTCGGCGCGGCCGGCCGCCGCCCGCGCCCAGGTGCCGATCCGCGCCACCACCGCGGGGTCGCTGACGTGCCCGGCGACGGTCTTGCGCGGCACGCCCAGACGGGACTGGATGTAACCGAACTCGCGGTCGCCGTGGGCGGCCTGGTTGAGGTTCATGAAGTCCATGTCGATGGAACTCCACGGCAGCTCGACGTTGGCCTGCGTGTGCAGGTGCAGCAGCGGCTTGCGCAGCGCGTCCAGGCCGGCGATCCACATCTTGGCCGGGGAGAACGTGTGCATCCACGCGATCAGGCCGATGCACTCGTCGTCGGCGTTCGCCTCCAGGCACACCCGGCGGATCGCCGCCGCGTCGGTGAGCACGGGCCGCCACTCGAGCTCGAACGGCAGCCCCTCGCCGAGGACCTCGGCGATGCGCTGGGACTGCTCGGCCACCTGCCGCAGCGTGTCCTCGCCGTACAGGCCCTGGCTGCCGGTCAGGAACCAAAACCTCACAGGTGACTCCTCTGTCCGTAGACGTTCTGATAGCGGTCGTACAAGCTGTCGACGTCGCCGGAGGCGATCGGCAGCGGCTCACCGAGCTGACGGGAGATGTGGACGGTGCGGGCGACGTCCTCGCACATGACGGCGGCCTTGACCGCCGCCTTCGGCGACTCCCCGATGGTGAACACTCCGTGGTTCTGCATCAGCACCGCACGGGAACGGTGACCTGTCAAGGTCTCCACGATCCCCTTGCCGATGTCGTCGTTGCCGATCAGCGCGAACGGACCGACGGGGATCTCGCCGCCGAACTCGTCGGCCATGGCCGTGAGCACGCACGGGATCGCCTCCCCGCGGGCCGCCCACGCCGAGGCGTACGTCGAGTGGGTGTGCACGACGCCGTTCACCTCCGGCATGTGCCGGTAGACGTAGGCGTGCGCGGCCGTGTCGCTGGAGGGCGCGAGGTCGCCCTCGACGAGGTGGCCGTCCAGGTCGCACACCACGATCGACTCGGGCGTCAGGTCGTCGTACGACACGCCGCTCGGCTTGATGACGAACAGGTCCTCTCCGGGCACCCGGCCCGAGACGTTGCCCGCCGTCCACACCACCAGGCCGTACCGCACCAGCTCGGTGTGGAGCCGGCACACGGTCCTGCGCAGTTCTTCGATCATGCACTGGCCTCGTTCCTGATCGCGCGGAGCCGGTGCAGGAGATCACCGTCCGCGAAGTGGTCGTGCAGCCTCCGGTACTCGGCGTACAGCCGGTCGTAGGCGTCGGCCCGCTCCTTGTCGGGCGCGTACACCGCGGCGTCGCGCTTGCCCATCGCCGCCGCGGCGGCGGTGATGTCGGGGTACGCCCCGGCGGCGACGGCGGCGTGGATCGCCGAGCCCAGCGCCGGTCCCTGGTCGGAGCCGATCACCGACAGCGGACGGCGCAGCACGTCGGCGTAGATCTGCATGAGGAACCTGTTCTTCAGCAGACCGCCGGCGACCACGAACTCCTCGACCGGCACCCCGGCGGCCTCGAAGGTCTCCACGATCGTGCGGGCGCCGAACGCGGTCGCCTCGATGAGCGCGCGGTAGACGTCCTCGGGACGGGTGGCGAGCGTCTGCCCGACGACGACCCCGGACAGGGTGTGGTCGACCAGGACCGAACGGTTGCCGCCGTGCCAGTCGAGCGCGACCAGTCCGTGCTGCCCGACCTTCTGCCCGGCCGCGAGCGAGGTCAGATACTCGTGCAGCCCGAGTCCCGCCTCCGCGGCCCGCTCGGCGTACGAGGCGGGCACGCAGTTGTCCACGAACCAGGCGAAGATGTCGCCGACGGCGGACTGGCCCGCCTCGTAGCCCCACAGCCCGGGGACGATGCCGTCCTGCACCACCCCGCACATGCCGGGCACCTCGGCGAGCCGGTCGGAGCACATGACATGGCACGTGGAGGTGCCCATGATGGCGACCATCTGGCCCGGCCGCACGGCGTCGGCCGCGGCCGCGGTGACGTGGGCGTCGACGTTGCCGACCGCGACGGCGATCCCCTCGGGCAGGCCCGTCCACTCGGCCGCCCGCGCGGTCAGCCGGCCGGCGAGGCCGCCGAGCGGCGCGAGGTCGGTGCCCAGCTTCCCGGCGAAGCCCGCGAAGCCGGGGTTGAGCGCGGCCAGGAACTCCTCCGAGGGGTAGGCACCGTCCTGGAAGATCCCCTTGTATCCGGCGGTGCAGACGTTGCGGGTCTCCACGCCGGCGAGCTGCCAGATGATCCAGTCGGCCGCCTCGATCCACCGGTCGGCCAGGCCGTAGAGCTCCGGGTCCTCCTCCAGCAGTTGCAGGCCCTTGGCGAACTGCCACTCCGAGGAGATCTTGCCGCCGTACCGCGGCAGCCACGACTCGCCGCGCTCGGCCGCCAGGGCGTTGATCCGGTCGGCGTGGGGCTGGGCCGCGTGGTGCTTCCAGAGCTTCGGCCAGGCGTGCGGCCGCTCGGGGAAGCGCTCGCACAGCGGGTGGCCGTCGGCGGTGACGGGCAGGATCGTGCAGGCGGTGAAGTCGGTGCCGATGCCGACCACCTGCTCGGCCGGGACCTGCGCGGCGGCCAGGGCCTTCGGCACCGCGTGCCGCAGCACGTCGATCCAGTCCGCCGGCGACTGCAGCGCCCAGTCGGGCCCGAGGCGGACCCCCGAGCCCGGCAGCGCCTCCTCGATCACCCGATGGGCGTACTCGTGGACGGCGCCGCCCACCTCCTCGCCGTCGCTCACCCGCACCACCACGGCACGGCCGGACAGTGTGCCGTAGTCGACGCCGATGACGTAACGCTCGCTGTTAGCGCTCACAAGTACTCCAAACCAGGGAGAGGGGAGAGGGGACCCGGGCCCGCGCTATCTGCGCCTGGCGGTGATCAGCCGCTGCAGCAGGATGAAGGCGAACAGCAGCAGGCCGATGAAAATCTTGGTCCACCACGAGCTCAGCGTGCCCTCGAAGCTGATGATCGTCTGGATCAGGCCGAGCACGAGCACGCCGAGCACGGTGCCGAGCAGGTAGCCGCTGCCGCCGGTGAGCAGCGTGCCGCCGATGACGACCGCGGCGATCGCGTCCAGCTCCATCCCGACGGCGCTCAGCCCGTATCCCGACAGCGAGTAGAAGGCGAACAGCAGACCGCCGAGCGCCGAGCAGAACCCGCTGACGGTGTAGACGGCGATCTTCGTACGGGCCACCGGCAGGCCCATCAGCAGGGCCGACTGCTCGCTGCCTCCCGTGGCGTACACGTTGCGGCCGAGCCGGGTGTAGTGCAGCACGTACGCCGCCGCCAGCACGACCACGAGCGCGATCAGCACGCTCGGCGAGACCCACATGTCGCCGCCGAGGTCGACCCGCGTCTGGGCGATCGCCGTGAACGTCGAGTTCTCGATCGGGATCGAGTCGGTGCTGATCGTGTAGCACAGGCCGCGGGCCAGGAACATCCCGGCCAGCGTCACGATGAACGGCTGGATCTCGAAGTAGTGGATGATCGCGCCCATGCCCAGGCCGAGCACCGCGCCGATCACCAGCACCAGGGCCATGACCCCGAACGCCGGCCAGCCGTCCTTCAGCAGGCTGGCGCTGATCATCGTGGAGAGCCCGACCACCGATCCGACGGACAGGTCGATGCCGCCGGTGAGGATCACGAACGTCATCCCGACCGCGACCACCAGCAGGAAGGCGTTGTCGATGAAGACGTTGAGGATGATCTGCCCGGTGGCGAAGCCCTCGTAGCGGATGCCGCCCGCGACGAACATCGCGATGAACAGGCCCGCCGTCACCATGACGGGGATGTACTTCTGCGGGACCGTGCGGCGGAGGTCCAGCAGACCGGTGACGCTCGTCATGCCGAGACCCTCACCTTCTCTTCGGTCACCGGGCTCGGCGCCTGCGGGCGCCTGCGCCGGTGGAACACCTTCTCGCGGAAGGCCGGGGACTGCAGCAGGCAGACGATCGTCACCACGAGCGCCTTGAACAGCAGCGTGGTCTCCGGCGGGACGCCGATGGAGTAGATCGTGGTGGTCAGCGTCTGGATGATGAGTGCGCCGAGCACCGTGCCGCCGAGCGAGAAGCGGCCGCCCGCCAGGGAGGTGCCGCCGATCACGACGGCGAGGATGGCGTCGAGCTCGATCCACAGGCCGGCGTTGTTGCCGTCGGCGCTGGAGACGTTCGAACTGATCATCAGCCCGGCGATGCCCGCGCACAGCGCGCAGAACGTGTACACCGTGATGAGGACGCCGCGGGCGCTGATGCCCGACAGGCGGCTCGCCTCGGCGTTGCCGCCGACCGACTCGATGAGCAGGCCCAGCGCGAGACGCCGGGTGAGGAACGCCGTGAGCGCGAGCACGACCGCCACGATGATGATCGAGAACGGCAGCGTGAGCCAGTAGCCGCCGCCGATCAGCTTGTACGGCGAGCTGTTGACCGTGGTGATCTGGCCGTCGGTGATGAGCTGGGCCAGCCCTCGTCCGGCGACCATCAGGATCAGCGTGGCGATGATGGGCTGGATGCCGATGCCCGCGACCAGGAGGCCGTTCCACACGCCGAGCACCACCGAGAGCGCCAGCGCGATCCCGACCGCTCCGAGGACCCCGCCGATCGAGTTCTGGTCGCCCAGGTCGCTGATCTGCAGGCAGGCCAGCGCGCCGGCGATGGCCACGACCGACCCCACCGACAGGTCGATGCCGCTGGTGGCGATGACGAGCGTCATGCCGAGCGAGACGAGGATCAGCGGGGCGCCGAAGCGGACGATGTCGATGAGGCTGCCGTAGAGGTGGCCGTCCTTCATCTGCACCCGGAAGAAGTTGTCGGTGAAGACGAGGTTGAGCGCCAGCAGGGCGACCAGGATGGCCACGGGCCAGAACAGCCGGTGTCTGAGGAACCGCGTCATGAGATGGCTCCGCTCGCGATCGTCTCCGTGAGCCTGTCCGTGGTGAGGCTCTCGTCGTTGTCCAGTTCGGCCACCAGCCGGCGGTCGCGCAGCACGCCGACCTTGTGGCTGAGCCGCAGCACCTCCTCCAGCTCGGCGGAGATGAACAGCACGGCCATCCCGCCGTCCGACAGCTCGGCGACCAGGCGCTGGATCTCGGCCTTGGCGCCGACGTCGATGCCCCGGGTGGGCTCGTCGAGGATGAGCAGGCGGGGCTCCAGGATCAGCCAGCGGGCCAGCAGCACCTTCTGCTGGTTTCCGCCGCTCAGGTTCCTGACGAGCTGCTCGGGATTGGCCGGGCGGATGTTCAGCGCGGAGATGTACTTCTCGACCAGCTCGTCCTGCTTGCGCCGCGGGATCGGCCTGGTCCAGCCCCGCGCCGCCTGCAGCGCCAGGATGATGTTCTCCCGGACCGTGAGGTCGGGGATGAGCCCCTCGGCCCGCCGGTTCTCCGAGCAGAAGGCGATCTTGCGAGCGACCGCCGACCGGGGCGTGCGCAGGCTGACCGCCTGGCCGTCGATCTTCAGCGCGCCGGTGCCCGCGTGGTCGGCGCCGAACAGCAGCCGGGCGATCTCCGTACGGCCCGAGCCGAGCAGCCCGGCCAGGCCGACGACCTCCCCCTCGTGGATGGTGAGCGTGAACGGCTCGATCGCCCCGGTCCGGCCCAGCAGCTCGGCCTCGACCAGCGGCGCGGCCTCACGGGCGGGCGGGCGGCCCTCCAGCTTCTCCAGGTCGGCCAGCTCGCGGCCGATCATCTTGCCGACCAGCTCGACCTGGCTCAGCTCGCTGGTGAGGTACTCCCCCACGAGCGTGCCGTTGCGCAGGATCGTCATGCGGTCGGAGATCTCGTAGATCTGGTCGAGGAAGTGCGAGACGAACAGGATCGCGATGCCCTGCTCCTTGAGCCGGCGCATCACCCGGAACAGCTGGGCGACCTCCCCCGCGTCGAGGCTGGAGGTGGGCTCGTCCAGGATCAGCACCTTCGCGTCGATGTCCACCGCCCGCGCGATCGCGACCATCTGCTGGATGGCCAGCGAGTACGACGACAGCGGCGCCGACACGTCGAGGTCGAGGTCGAGGCGGGAGAGGATCTCCTCCGCCCGGCGGCGCATCTTCTTCCACTGGATCCGGCCGAGCCGGCGCGGCTCACGGCCGATGAAGATGTTCTCCGCCACCGAGAGGTTGGCGCAGAGGTTGACTTCTTGGTAGACGGTGCTGATGCCCGCCTGCTGGGCGGCCAGCGGGCTGGAGAAGGCGACCCGCCTTCCCTCCAGCTCGATCTCGCCGGCGTCGATGTCGTAGACGCCGGTCAGTACCTTGATGAGCGTTGACTTGCCGGCGCCGTTCTCGCCCATGAGGGCGTGCACCTCTCCCGGCAGCAGCCGGAAGTCGACGCCGTCCAGCGCCTTCACGCCGGGGAACTGCTTGCCGATCCCGCTCATCCGCAGGATCGGCGCGGGTGCGGCCATAGCGGAGCCCCTCTCTCGTTCCTACTCACTGTCGCGGCACCGGGCCGCCCCGGGAAGAGGCGGCCCGGTGAGGGAATCAGTGCTTACGATCAGTACTTGCGGTTGGGCAGGGCCTCCTTGGCCTGCTCCTGGGTGAAGGTGGTCTCCTCGGTCACCACGCGCGGCGGAACCTGCTCGCCCTTGACGACCTTCTTCGCGAGGTCCATCAGCTGGGGGCCAAGCAGCGGGGAGCACTCGACGATGTAGTTGATCTTCCCGTCGGCGAGGGCCTGCATGCCGTCGTGCACCGCGTCAACCGTGATGATCTTGATGTCCTTGCCCGGGACCTTGCCCGCGCCCTCGATCGCCTCGATGGCGCCGAGGCCCATGTCGTCGTTGTGCGCGTAGAGCACGTCGATCTTGGGGTTGGACTTGAGGAAGGCCTCCATGACCTCCTTGCCCTTGGCACGGGTGAAGTCGCCGCTCTGCGAAGCGATGACCTTGAACTTCGGGTCGGCCGAGATGATCTCGCCGAAGCCCGCCTTGCGGTCGTTGGCGGGCGCAGAGCCGGTGGTGCCCTGCAGCTCGACGATGTTCACCGTGTCCTTGCTGTCCTTGTACTGGTCGACCAGCCACTGGCCGGCCTTCTTGCCCTCCTCGACGAAGTCGGAGCCGAGGAAGGTCTTGTACAGGCTGGTGTCCTTGGAATCCACGGCCCGGTCGGTAAGGATGACCGGAATCTTCGCGTTCTGGGCTTCCTTGAGCACGGTGTCCCAGCCCGACTCCACGACCGGCGAGAAGGCGATCACGTCGACCTTCTGCTGGATGTAGGAGCGGATGGCCTTGATCTGGTTCTCCTGCTTCTGCTGGGCGTCGGAGAACTTCAGGTCGATGCCGGCCTCCTTGGCCGACTCCTGGACGGACTTGGTGTTGGCGGTACGCCAGCCACTCTCCGCGCCGACCTGCGAGAAGCCCATGACGATCTTGTCGTCGCCGCCGCCCGACGAGCCGTTGCTGGCCGACGAGTCGCCGTCGCCGCCACCGCTGCATCCGGCCATCGTCAGGGCGGTCGCGCCCGCCAGGATCAGTGCCGAGATCCTCTTCAACACTGTGGGGATCCTTTCATCGCTGTTAGCGCTAACACAGGTCAGGTGGTCAGCGCTGATCATTTGTTTGATTTCCGTACGGCTAGCGCGCGCCTGTCGTGCTTCCCCTTCGTACGAACTGGGGAGGCACGACGAGCCGTTCATGGGGCAACGGCTCGTTCGACTCGATCTGCCGGAGCAGCACGTCGATGCTGCGCCTGCCGACGGCCCCGAAGTCCTGTCTTATGGTGGTGAGCGGTGGGGAGAAGAACTCCGACTCAGGGATGTCGTCGAAGCCCACGATGCTGATCTGCTCGGGGACCTTCACCCCCTCCTCCGTGAACGCCCGCAGCAAGCCGAGCGCCATCTGGTCGTTGGCGACGAACACCGCGGTGACGTCGCCCGCCATCGCGGCGAGGTGCTTTCCGGCCTGGTAGCCCGATCGAGGACTCCAGTCACCGGTCAGCATGTCGGGTACGCGGCGCCCCGCCTCAGTCAGCACCGCGCGCCAGCCCTCACACCGCCCTTCGGCCTCCAGCCAGTCGGCGGGGCCGCTGACATGCCAGACGGTCTCGTGGCCGAGGCCGAGCAGGTGCGAGGTCGCCAGCCTGGCTCCCTCGACCTGGTCGACGCTCACCACGGAGACGTCGCCCTGATGCCAGCCCTCGACGGCCACGGCGGGCATGCCCGCCGGCAGGTCGTCGAGCGCACGGGCCGCCGAGCGCTGCGGAGCGACGACGACGATGCCGTCGACGCCCTGCTCGGCGAGGTAGCCGATCGCGTCGTTCACGCCGGCCCTGTCGATGGTCCGCAGGCTCACGATGCTCACGAAGTAGCCCGCGTCCCTTGCGGCCTGCTCGATTCCGTATACCGTGCTCGCCGGTCCGTACAGCGTCGTGTCGAAGCTGACGACGCCCAGCGTGCGCGAGTGCTTGGTGACCAGTGCCCGGGCGACGAGGTTGCGGCGGTAACCGAGCTGGTCGATGGCCCGCATGACCCGGGTGCGGGTCTCGGCGCGGACGTTCGGATGATCGTTGAGCACCCGCGAGACCGTCTGGTGCGACACTCCGGCCAGCCTGGCCACGTCGGCCATGACGGGCGGGCGGCGCTCGACGTTGGGTCCCACGGTCGCTCCTCTCAACTGCTTGGCAAGAACTGTGAGCGTTAACACAACCCGGCGTCAAGGAGGTCGCCGGTCACGGTCCGGTTACGCCGAAACATGCCGGTAACCCAGCATTGACGGACATGCCACATCAGCTTTAACTGGTGACCGGATCCCGGGTGTTAACGCTCACCCATCGATGGAGAGGCTGTGTTATCGTTAACAGAACTGTCTGAGGAGCTGCTCGCATGACCGAAAACCCCTGCTCACCGGCCCTGCCGATCGTGGCGGCAGCGAGGATGCTCGGGCTCGGTGGTCACACACGGTAGTCATGAGCGGCGGCGCTGGGGGACGTCGGCGCAACCGGCACGACCACCCGTGGATTTGGGGCGTTCCAATCGCTGCGAATGTTTCATGCGTGCCGGGGCCAAGTGCCTGGCCCCCGGTGACCGATTCTCAGCCCCGGCAGGCAGAAACCCCGGCCGCCGGAGCAACCTCGTGAGCGGCTCGCGATCCCGTCGACCGGCGACCCGCTTCCACGCCTGGCCCCGCTCTCGCCCCTGAGGCACCGATGTCTCCCCTGCGGGTACCGATTCGCGCGCCGGTGATTTCATTCGCGTCGCCAGGCACTGCGGGTGGTGCGGGGGTTTCGGTAGGTGAAGGCCCAGCGGTCGTCGCCGATCTTGCGGCGGGTGTAGCGGGCGGGGTGGCGGTAGCGGTCGCGGTTGTGGAACTGGCACGCCGGCCCCAGCAGCTTGAGGTCGGTCGGCCCGCCGCTGCACCAGTCCTCGGCGTGGTCGATCTGGCACATCGTGGCCGGCAGCGGACAGCCGTCCACCCAGCAGGTCGCATACCGGGCGAAGACCGCCCGCCGCTGGGCCGGGGTGGCAAGGCGCACCTTGCGGCCCATGTCCAGCACCTGCCCACCGGCGTCCATCACGATCCGCACCAAAGTGCTGGTGCGGGCCAGCCGGTGCACGCTGGAGGCGGGCAGCAGGTGCCCGGTCGCCAGGATCAGCCCCGGCAACCCCCGCAACCACACCCCCGGCGGACTGTTGACCCCCGCCCCCGGCCACGCGTCATCGTCGCGTTCCACCCCCGGCGGAGCGTCGGCTCCTGTCCGGGGCATCTCATGCCGCGCCTCGCCTGTCCAGGAGGCGTGCCGGTAGCCCTCCGCCGGGCAGCCACCGGCAGGGCAGTCACCAGCAGGGTGGTTTCCGCCGGGGCAGCCGTGAGCACGGCGACCTCCAGGGCGGTCCCCGCTTGGACTCTGCTCCGTGTGGGTGCCAGTGGCGTCGTCACTCTTGGTCGGGGGCTCAGTCGGGGGATCGGGGGCGTGCGTCTGCTGCGCACGTGTGCGGGCGTCAGAGCCGGGCACGGAGCCAAGGCCGCAGGAGCCGAGGTCGGGACCAGAGCCGTCGCTCGGGTCGGCGTCTGAGGGGTCGCTGGTGGGGTGGTCGGCAGAGGGGTCAGCTGTGGGGTCGTCTGAGGGGCCGGTGCCTGAGGGTGCGTCGGCTGGGGGGTCGTCGGGGAGGGATTCGGCGGTGACCAGCACCAGAAGCTCAGTCGCGATCTTGTTCTCCAGGAACGCGATGAACGCATCGGCGTTCCGCACGCTCGGGGTGCGGTCGTCGCCCTCGGCCTTGGGCCTGGCGTAGACGTCCAGCAGGTGCTGCAACCGCGCGGCCGCCTCCACCGGCAGGTAGAACTCTCCCTCCAGCCCGCCGTTCCTGCGCCGCCGCACCCTAAAGAACCGGCGGTCGAAATCGGCCTGCTCATCGCTTGCGTGACCGTCGGGGTCCAGCACCGCCCGCAGATACCGCCCCGCCTTGGCCACCTCCGCCGCACCCGCCGAACCAACCAACTCCAGCAGAATCCCCTCAGCCGCCACGGCCTGATCGTCGGTCAACCCAGAGGTGGCCGTGCAGATCGCCTCCACGATCCCCTCGGGCAAGCTGCCCTCGGCGAACCGCTCACGCACCCGCGACAGACGACCCAACTCCACGCCCATCGTCACCAACCGACCGGCCCCGGGGATGGTCATCCCGCCGGTGGATCGCAACCACAACCTGGTCGAGGCATGCCCATGGTTCCTCGCCTCCCCGGCCCGATGCACCCGCCCCACCCGGGCAGCAAGCGCCGAAGTGATCCGATCGCGGGCCGCCAGCAACTCCTCGGCCTCCGCCAGACACACCCCCGCCGACTCAGGCACCGGCACCAACGCCACCACCCGCGCCGCCTCACCAACCGCCGCCACCGCCACCCACGACGACGACCCCGCACCGCAAGCACCACCGAAGCCACGCTCAGACGCGCTGCCGGGCGCACCGTCCGACGCACCACCAGGCGCACCACCGGGCGCACCACCGGCAGTCCGACCACGGTCGGCGTCACCGCGCCCCGCATCGTGGGTCTGGCCCGGACATCCTGAATGCTCCCGACCGGCCTCCCGATCGCGATCGGTGGCGCCTCGGCCCGCATCCTGGTCCTCGTCCGCGTTACGCGAGCCGGCGGCAGGGGTGCCGTCAGATGCGCCACCGGCGTCGGTGCCCGGGGCGTCCGGGGTCCCGGGGGCGTTGATGCCGGCACCGGCGGGACCGCGGGCGCCGCCGGCTACACCTCCTGCGTGACCGGCGACCGAGGGAGGACCGGCTGCGGCGCCGGAAACGGAACCGCCGGAAACGGGGCCGCCGGCAGAAGTACCGTCAGGGGAAGCGCCATTCGCGGTTGCGCCGCCGATGGAGTCGTCAACGGCAGCAATACCGGCACGAGTCGTAAATGCTCGAACAAAGGGAAAGGTCGCCGGGGTGTCGGACCAGCCGGCATGCTTTCGCCCTTGGGAATCGGCGATCGGCACAAATTCGCGGGCGAGGGAACCTTCTGACGACCAAAGGGGCGAGCCGGCGACCAGGCGATCCCACCAGTCGTCGGCGGCATACGAATCATGGGGGTGACCAGGGCTGAAGCCAGGCAGTTCCATCACGCCCCCTTCGCCGATTCGAAATCCTGTACTAATCCTTCCACGAACCGGCACCGGGCAACAACCGCGCGTTGAGATTTGCTGGAGCTACAGGCGAAGGGCGCAGACCAGCGAATTGAATAATCCCATTTAGCCCCATTGCGCTGATATAGCCGACCCCTGGAAGCGGCACGCATTCACGCGCGCGGCGCGACAGGCAAGCGGGCGGGCACAGGCTGCACGGGCTGAATGGACGGCAGACCGATCGGCGACGGGCAGGCTACGGAAGGCCGGTCACGCGGCGGCCGCGCTCTCCCTGACCACGAGTTCGGGCTCGACCAGGCGCGCCGACTCGACGTCCCGGCCTGCGATGCGCTGGAGCAGGAGCCGGAACGCCTGCCGGCCGAGCTCGCCGAAGTCCTGCCGCACCGTGGTCAGCGGCGGCCAGAAGTACGCCGCCTCCGGCACGTCGTCGAACCCCACGACACTCACGTCCTCGGGCACCCGACGGCCCGCCTCCCGCAACGCCCGCAACACCCCCATCGCCATATGATCATTGGCCACGAACACCGCCGTCACCGCCTCATCGGCCGCCAGCCGCCGCCCCAGCTCATAACCCGACGACGCCGTCCAATCCCCCACCAACGGCTCAGGCACCACCCGGCCCTCCGCCTCCAGCACCGACCGCCACCCCGCCGCCCGGCCACGCGAATCCACCCAGTTC